>MGXX01000075.1 GCA_001801515.1 Gammaproteobacteria bacterium RIFCSPHIGHO2_12_FULL_38_11 | reverse complement strand
GAATATTTATTCCGAGGAATATGTGACAGGCATAGTTGTTTTAGATGACCTATTTACATAAAATATTGTATTTAACGAGCATGTTTTGATGTGCCGGTTAAAAAAGCATGAAGTAAGATTGGCAGTTCTGCAAGTTTCGTGGCGTTTTTGTGAAAATCTTTCAAAAATAATTTTAATAACCTTCGCGGACTGCGTTGCTTGCGCATCCATTTTGTCATAAATGGTTTTGCCGTTTCCCATAAATCCAAATCGGGATATAATTTTCGTCCGAGACTTTCGATATAAAACAATGTTTTTTGTAGTAATATTAATTGCGGTTGTACAGTCATTTCAAAACGTTCGGCAGTTTGAAATAATTTTAATAATAAATTGCCAAATGAAATTTCAGATAAGGGTTTTTCAAAAATGGGTTCGCAGACAGTTCGAATGGCAGATTCAAATTCATCGAGTCGCGTATTTTTATTTACCCAGCCAGAATCAATGTGCAATTGTGCAACACGTCTGTAGTCGCGCGATAAAAATGCTAGAATATTTTCTGCTAAATAATTTTGATCAATGGGGGATAATGTTCCCATAATTCCAAAATCAATCCCTAAGTAACGTGGATTTTCAGGGTCAGCAATATCGACAAATAAATTACCCGGGTGCATGTCGGCATGAAAAAAAGCATCGCGAAAGACCTGTGTAAAAAATATTTCAACACCATATTCTGCAAGTTTTTTTAAATTCACATTATTTTTTCTAAATGCATCTATGTCAGAAATTTGCACGCCATAAATACGTTCCATTGTCATCACTTGGTCGCGCGTCGTGTCCCAGTAAATTTTGGGTACATACATCATTTTAAAATCTGCAAAATTACGGCGTAATTGTGAAGCATTGGCTGCTTCGCGCATTAAATCTAATTCATCATAAATGGTTTTTTCAAATTCCTTAACAACCGCAATGGCACGCAAGCGCTTGCCGTGTCTCCAGAAGCGTTCCATCATTTTTGCAATGAATTTCATCACGGCAATATCTTGTCGAATTACTTTTTGAACATGAGGACGAATAATTTTAACAACAACGTCTTCACCTGTTTTTAAAGTCGCTGCATGTACTTGCGCAATGGATGCGGAGGCTAATGGTTTTTTCTCAAATGTAAAATATATTTCAGCAATGGGTTTTCCAAAAGCATGCTCTATTTTTTTAATAGCTAATTCACTGGAAAAAGGCGGCACGCGATCTTGTAATTTTTCCAATTCGATTAAAATATCGTCGGGGACTAAATCAAAACGCGTTGATAACAGTTGCCCAAATTTAATATAAATCGGGCCTAATTTTTCAAGGGATATTCTAATTGCATCGCCACGGGCTTGATTTTTTTGATAGCTGTAAGGGTTTAAATAACTGAGTGTACGCAATAAGCGCGTACGTTTGGGTAATACGCGACGATTCATTGCGTGTTGTAATATAACAGTAGCAATTTTAAATAGGCGGAAAATGGTGGTCACAGTAATCTCTTTGGGTTTTGCATCATAGCTTCTGGGATTATAATTGAAAAGCTTAGGAACCGGTACGGAATAACTTGTACATGTTCCTTATGTGATCAATAGGGAAATTTTAATTTCCATTCGCTCAACATCATCTCTTAGCTTCGATACATCCAAATAAAATTTTTCAGCTTGTTTTTTTGAAACTAAATTCTTTACTTCAAAATGAATATATTCTTTTGTTTGAATGGTTAATTTTTCACGCGACCTTGTAAGCGCTTTTTTCGTTTCCTTTAAATGAAAAAATAATTTATGAGCAATCCCATCGCCAACAAAATGCGATAATTTTTCTTCTAAATCTAAGTCGATATTTTTAAAGGTATCGCGCAATACTTCAATGTTATGTGTGTTTCCGCTGATATCAATAGGGTGTTGAAATAATGTTTTAGTGTCTGCGCCTTTGATAAAAATATTCAAGAAATTATTTAATGTGCCTGTAATTTCAGTATGAACCTCACCAGACTGTTTTTTATAAAACTGTAATCCATTATTATCTGGCACAATATAAAAAATCATATTCCAGTCGGTGCAGTTTATTTTAATTAATTGATTTTTTAATTTGGTAATTTTAGCCAGTGCGTCTGGGTTGTCTTTTAAGGCGTAGTTTATTGCTTTTTCAAAAGCAGGTAATAGTAGCGCTAATATCATTGATTATCATCCGCCAGAATTGCATGATTGGGTGTGAAATTTTTCAAGAATTCCTCTAAAAAAGTCAAAATTTAAACCCCCGATGCACAGCCACAATACCACCTGATAAATTATGATAATCACAATTTTCAAAGCCGGCATTCTTCATCATATTTTCTAATGTTTTTTGATCGGGATGCATGCGGATAGATTCAGCAAGATAACGGTAACTATCTTCATCACTTAATATTTTTTTGCCAAGCCACGGCAAAATTTTAAAGGAATACGCATCGTAAATGGGTTTTAATCCAGGCAAAGTCGGTTTTGAAAATTCTAAAATCAATGCTCGGCCGCCAGGTTTTAATACGCGAAACATGGATCTGATTGCGGCATCTTTGTCGGTCACATTACGCAAACCAAACCCTATGATTAATCGATCAAATGTATTGTCTTCAAATGGCAGTATTTCTGCGTTGATTTGCGCAAATTCGATATTGGTAAATAATCCTTTGTTTATCATGCGATCGCGACCGATTGCCAGCATGCTGCTGTTAATATCAGATAAAATTACTTTACCAGTGGGGCCAATTTTTTCGCTGATTTTTGCGGTTAAATCGCCTGTGCCGCCAGCGATATCTAAAACGATATGCCCTTTGTGTACGCTTAATAAATCAATCGCAAATTTTTTCCACAAACGATGAATGCCGAGTGACATCAAATCATTCATCAGGTCGTATTTTTCCGCTACAGAATGAAAGACATCGGCTACGTGCCCAGCTTTTTTCGAAACGTCCACTTCGGTATAGCCAAAATGGGTTTTATTGTGATTTTCATCGGTGTTTTTCATGCTTGCCTGTGTTAATTTATGTTCATGGTGTGCATGATAATGTTATCGATAGTCATTATTTTTTCAAACGCATTGATTTTTCAGACCTTTTACAAAATCGATCGACTTAAATCCTCATCTTCTGCTAAATCCGCTAATTGCTTTTCAACATAAGCCGCGTCAATCACGAAGGATTCACCATTTTTATCGGTTGCATCAAATGAAATAACATCAAGTAGTTTTTCAAGCACGGTATGCAAACGACGTGCACCAATATTTTCGGCTTTGTCATTGACCAATGTGGCAATTTCTGCAATACGTCTAATGCCATCTTTAGAGAATTTTAAACTAAATCCTTCCGTGCTCATTAAAGCAATATATTGTTCAGTGAGCGATGCTTTGGGCTCAGTTAAAATGCGAACAAACTCTGCTGTTTTAAGTGCTTTTAATTCAACACGAATTGGAAAGCGACCTTGTAATTCAGGCACCAAATCAGATGGTTTTGTTAAATGAAATGCGCCGGAGGCAATAAATAAAATGTGATCGGTTTTGACCATGCCGTATTTTGTTGATACTGCGCAACCTTCTACTAAAGGCAATAAATCACGTTGCACACCTTCACGTGAAACGTCACCGCCGTGTTCTGAACGTCGGCAAATTTTGTCGATTTCATCGAGAAAGACAATACCGTTTTCTTGAACGCTCTCTAATGCGAGCGTGCGAATTTCATCTTCATTAACCAACTTGGATGCTTCTTCATCTTGTAATAATTTCAGTGCTTTCTTCACTTTTAATTTACGTGATTTGCTGCGTTTATTGCCTAAATTTTCCATGATGCTTTGTAATTGCCCGGTCATTTCTTCCATGCCAGGTGGCCCCATGATTTCAATATTCGCTGCATTGACCGTTAACTCAATATCTATATCTTTTTCATCCAACTCACCCGCCTCTAATTTTTTACGAAACAATTGGCGTGTTGCGGTATTCGCTTTTTCTTCCGTTGTGTTTTCTTCAGGAGCAGCGGGCTGATTAGCAAATTTTCCGCGTGGCGGTTTTGGAATTAATGCATCCAGAACACGTTCAACTGCTAATTCACGCGCGTGTTCTGCTACTTTTTCAACTGCCTTTTCTCGTGTCATTTTGATGGCAATATCGATCAAATCACGAATAATTGAATCAACATCGCGACCGACATAACCGACTTCTGTAAATTTAGTGGCTTCGACTTTAATAAAAGGAGCTTGCGCTAAATTCGCAAGACGTCGTGCGATTTCAGTTTTACCAACACCTGTTGGCCCAATCATTAAAATATTTTTGGGTGTGATTTCTTTTCGCAAGTTTTCTGGCAATTGCATACGACGCCAGCGATTACGCAGTGCGATAGCAACGGCGCGTTTCGCGCCATTTTGACCAATAATAAATTTATCGAGCTCCGACACTATTTCTTTTGGTGTAAGATGGGTATTGAGTACGGCTAATTCTGGCATGATTATTCCTATTCTGCGTCTAATTCTTCAATTGTGAAATTTGTATTTGTGTAAACGCACACACTGGCTGCAATCGTTAGGCTTTTTGTGACAATATCGTGCGCAGATAATTTTGTGTTTTCAGTTAGGGCGATGGCTGCTGACTGGGCAAAAAAACCGCCGGAACCGATTGCCATAATGCCTTCTTTTTCAGGCTCAATAACATCGCCATTACCGGTTAAGATTAAAGATGTCTTAGTGTTAGCAACAACCAGTAATGCTTCTAATCGGCGCAGCATTTTGTCCATGCGCCAATCTTTTGCTAACTCAACGGCAGCACGCAGCAAATGGCCTTGGTGTTTTTCAAGTTTGCCTTCAAAGCGCTCGAATAGCGTGAAAGCATCTGCTGTGCCACCTGCAAAACCGGCGATCACTTGATTGTTGTATAAGCGCCGCACTTTTTTGGCATTGCCTTTTAAAATGGTTGGGCCCATGGATACTTGGCCATCGCCGCCAATGACGACTTTACCATTACGACGTACGGATAAGATTGTTGTACCGCGATACTGCTCCATCGAGCTTTCTCCTTAATTTTAGCGATTGTTATTAGTTGGGGGTGATTGATGGAATTTCAATGGGTTTTGAAGATTGAGCTTGTGTTGGAATGGTTACTGTCATTTTTGGTAATAATTGATAGAAATCATATTTGGGTTGTTCATCAGCGGGATTAAGTGCAATCACCTTTTCTTTTTTCACGGGTATTTTTTTGGCTATTTTTGCAGGCTTATTTTTGATTTTTGATTTGGGTTTGTCAATCGGTTTTACTTGGGGAGGAATAGGCGCTATTTGTTCTTCTTTTTTTATCGTGATTGTTTCATGTGTAAAATGATAAGCAAGTGTTGAGACGAAACCGATGGCGCCAAATAGTAATAAAATTAACAGCCATTGACCACTGGAATTGTTATTGTTTTGAACCGGGCGGTAAGATTTTTTAGCGTAGTCACGCATAGTGTTTCCTGTTAAATTATAGTGGTTGAAAGCAATTTATTGTAAGCAGGCACAATAATTCTAAAGACACCATTTTGTTTTTCAATGTAGTTTTTTTCAATTAAAATTGACAGTGTTGTTGCAATAGAGCCGCTGGGTATTTCTGTTTTGTTAGCCACTTCACTTGCATAAAGTGCATTTCCACCGAAATTGGCAATATAAATTAATATTTTTCGTTGATTGTCTGATAAAGAAAAAAAATCTTTTATTAAGTCACTTTTTTCTTCTTCAACTATCATATCCCAAGCATCATCAACATTGTTAAGCGTAGGCGGTGATTTATCATTTCGCCACAATTCATCACAAAGATAATTAACATAGTAAGGATGACGTTCGGTAACGCCCATGATTTTTTCAAAAACAGATTCAGCAAGTTCTTTTTTCCATGTTGATAGAGCGGCCTTATTTAAGTGTGGTCTATAATCTTCCGCGTGAATTCTGTCTAAAGTTACTTTTCGGCATAATTTATACAGGGGTCTTCGTTCATCTTCAAACATTGAGGTAAGCATATGTGGATTGCTACCAGAAAAAATAATACTCAAGTTTTGTGTTTCTTGTGCGACATGACGAATGGCGCCTTCAATGCCGCGCTCTTTTTCCATGTGGCCAATTTCTTGAAATTCATCGAGCAGTAAAACAGCTTGTTTATTACGTTCTTGTAATAATTTTTCAAGCAATAATAATGCTTCCGCAATGTTTTCAGCTGGATTGCTGTGCTCATCAAACGCAAGTTCCAGTTTCATGTGGTCGCTACCTAACGCAATTTTTGGCTGGAGTTTTTTTACGTATTTTTTAACGACATGCTGAAGTTTGTCTATGGGGCCTATGGCTTTTCCAATAAGATTGCTTACGCCGTTGATAATAATATGTTCCGCATTTTTTTCAGTAACAGCCAGGTGAAAGTCGAGTGTGATCCAGGGAATTGTTGTGCTTTCTAGCACGTGTTCGCACAAACTGGATTTCCCATAGCGCCTGGGCGCAACTAGGTAAACATGCGTACCATTTCCTATGTAACTGATAAATCTACTTGTTTCATCTACTCGATTGCAAAAAGCCATTCCATAAGCTTTCCCGAGTGGAAACTGGCGGCGTATTTTCATTATAACGTCCCTTGGGAAATGGCAGATGGAACCAGTATATGATGGTTTTTCCCATCATGTAAATAGCCATCATGGTTTTTCCCATCATGGAAAAAACCATTACATGGATTCCGGTGCAGAAACACCCAGTAACGTTAATCCATTTTTAATTACTTGTTGCGCTGCCGCAATTAAACACAATCTTGCGTTACGCAAATTAGCTTCATCAACAATAAACTTATGTGAATTATAATACGCATGAAAAAGCGCTGCAAAGGCTTGTAGGAAATGCGCAAGTTTGTGTGGTGCGAATTGCGTGCCCGCCGTTGCAATTAATTCAGGATAACTGGCGATGGCTGCAATTAAATTTTTCTCATCTTCATGTGCTAATAAATTTAATTGTTCCAGCCCTGCATTTTTATGCCATGGTAATTCTTTTTCAGCTAATTGACGCCATACGCTGCAAATACGGGCATGTGCATATTGAATATAATAAACGGGATTTTCATTCGATGTTGATTTTGCTAATTCTAAATCAAAATCCAAATGTTGTTCCGGTTTGCGCATGATATAAAAAAAGCGAGCGGCATCGTTGCCCACTTCATCGCGTAATTCTCTGAGGGTAACAAATTCACCGGATCGTGTTGACATCGACACCCTTTCAGCGCCGCGATATAAAATAGCAAATTGTACTAATAAAATAGTTAGTTTGTCGGTGTCTTTTCCAAGACCCTGCAAAAATGCTTTAATTCTCGGTAAATAACCATGATGATCGGCGCCAAACACATCAATAATTTGATCATAGCCTTGATCATATTTGTAGGTATGATAAGCAACATCAGATGCAAAATAAGTTGGGACGCCATTGGCACGCACTAAAACACGGTCTTTTTCATCGCCTAAGTCGGTTGCGCGAAACCAGAGTGCGCCATTTTTTTCAAATGTAAAACCATGGGCTTTCAATTTTTCAATGCCAATCTCCAACCAGCCCTTTTTATATAATTGGCTTTCGGGAAACCATTCATTATAGGTAACGCCAAATTCTTCTAGGTCTTTTTTGATATCAGCAGTCACTTCATCAACACCCAGTTGACGAATAATTTCAAAATTATCTTTACCGAATGCTTTTGAAATATTTTCAATTAAGGTATCAATAAAAATATCTTTGTTTTCTTTGTTGTCGTCGATATCAGGAAATAATGCGTTGACAGTTTCTTGTGGTAATAAAAATTTTTCACTGTAATTTTGCTGCAATGTTTTTGCAATATCAATGACATAAGTGCCACGATACGTGTTGCTAGGTAAGGTAAATGTGCGATCGAATAATTCAAGGTAACGTAACCAAATGCTTGCGCCTAAAATTCGCATTTGTCGGCCAGCGTCATTTAAATAATATTCACGATGTACCTGATAACCAATGGCTTCCAGTAAATTTGAAACGCAAGCACCAAAAGCAGCGCCGCGACCGTGACCCACGTGTAAAGGCCCTGTTGGATTAGCAGAAACAAATTCAATATGAATTTTTTTATTTGAGCCGATAGTGGTGTGGCCATATTTTTCGCCCTGCAATAATACCTGCTTAATGGCATCGTGTTCGGAATGCGCGTTGAGAAAAAAATTAATAAACCCTGGGCCGGCAATTTCAACTTTTGAAACAAGCGGAGATGCAGGTAAATTAGCAATGATTTTTTCTGCTAATTCTCGTGGTTTCAGTGATAATGGCTTTGCTAAAACCATGGCGATGTTGGTTGCAAAGTCGCCATGAATTGCGTCTTTTGTGCGGGTCAATTGAATTTCATCGGGGCATTTCGCCATGTTTAACGAAGAAATGGATTGTTTAATTAGAGAAATCAGTGCTTCTTTCATTTAACGTGCTCAAATAAATAAGGGTAGGTATTTTACGCGCGGATAATTTCACCCGTCAACGCGTCGCGAATTTCGGACGGACGCAGTCGTCCGCCTAATTCACCTTCGATGACATAGTCAACGGTTTTGCTCAGTGTTAGTTGAATGGTGCGGACATCGCGTGCAGGGGGCTCGCCACTTTTATTGCAGCTGGTTGAAATCAGTGGGCTGCCAAATTCTTCGCATAATGCTTTTGCAATGGGGTGCGCAGTAATCCGTACAGCAACAGTCTTCCGATTGCCGCTTATCCAGTGTGGCACTCGCTCACTTGCGGGGAATAACCAGGTAACGGGTCCTGGCCAGGTTGCAAAAACGCGGGCTAACAAATCAGGTTGAATGTAGGTAATTAGGGGTTCAAGTTGTTCCCAGCTCGAGCCAATTAAAATAAAGCCTTTGTCAATCGCGCGGTGTTTAATCTGCAAAATGCGAGAAACAGCATCAACATTGTCAGGGTCGCAAGCCAAGCCAAATACGGCTTCGGTTGGGTGGGCGATGACCTTACCATTTTTTAAATACTCAATGGCCAGGTCTATTTGATTGGATTTTAGGATTTTCATAAAGCCGTTGATTTTGGTTGTGGGATAGAATGATTTTAAACGGTATTGATGAAATAGCATACAGGATTTTGTTGAATTTTACTTAGCATCTGTTATGCTGCAGGTTACATATAGCATATAACATGCAGCAGGTAGTATAATATGACAGAAACAATCGATTATTTTCCGCTGAAAATTGCTAAAGGAGAGCAATTTATCAATCGGTTAGACGAAAAAGCATTGCTCAATCGCAATATTGAATTTGTTAGACATACCGTTTTATTGGCACCCAGGCGTTATGGTAAATCGAGTCTTGTGTATAAAGTGGCGGAAGAAAACAAGGCACCTTTTGTAGTGGTTGATTTATTTCTTGCGCATGATGATCAAGCGATTACTAAAAGAATATTGCTTGGTGTTAGTGAGGCTGTTTCGCAAATCATGCCGTTAACGACCAAAGCATTGAGTGGAATTCAAAAATATTTTAATAATTTTAAAGTGAGTTTTTCAACGCATGGGTTTCAAATTATGCTGACACATGAATCCGGTGTCACACAACCCGTTGACCAAATTTTTGATGCACTAAAAAATTTATCTGAGCTGGCTGAATCAAAAAAACAAAAAGTTATTTTCTTTATCGATGAGTTTCAAGATATTGCAGGCGCTGAAAGTTCGAAATCAATTGAAGGTGCGCTCCGTCATGTTGCACAATCAACTGAGTTTCTTGTGTTTATTTTCTCAGGCAGTACTCGACATTTGTTATTGGAATTATTTGATGACAGTAAAAAACCGCTTTATAAATTATGTGATAAAGTTATGATTGAGCGTATTTCCGCAAATCATTATGTTTCGTATTTACATAAATCCGCAAAAAAACAATGGAAGCAACATTTAGAAGACGACATTATTATTCGAATTTTAACGTTAACTGAATTACATCCCTTTTATATTAATATGCTGTGTAATGAATTATGGAAAAATGAGAAAATACCGACTGTTAATTGTGTTTCAAAAGCATGGCAAATTTGTTATGAACAAGAAGAAAGATGGGCGATTGCTGAAATTGAAAAATTAACTGACAATCAACAAGATCTGTTAAAAGCATTTGCGTTGCAGCCAACTTCTGAGCCGATGGGCCAATTATTTTTAACATCAACTGGGTTGCCTTTGTCCAGCTTAAGGATGAGTTTAAGAAACTTACTTGAAAAAGATTTTCTATATCAAATTAAAAAGGAAGACGCATCTCTTCCTTTTCTAAAGATTGGAGAATATCGCGTATTGGATCCGTTGATTGCTTATGCGTTGAGAAAATATAGCTAGCCCTGTTTAGCGCATGGATTATATGATTATTCTAAAAAACATTATTTACTTGGAGATATGTATCCGTCTTTAGATGACGTTGCAAAGGCTATCTCAAAAAATGCGGACAGTAAAATTCAGGTGTCCGGCGCAAAAGCATTGCATTTATTGGGTTTGACTACGCAAGTCCCTGCTCAAACTGTTTATTTGACAGATGGCCAATCTAAAAATATTCAAATAGGACAAACAATATTAACGTTAAAACACGCCAGTTCAAAAGTGATGGCAGGTGCTGGTTCAAAAGCGGGTGTTGTTTTGCAAGCAATTAGACATCTCGGTAAAAATCATATTAATGATCGTATTTTTGATCAGTTATCACAGCAACTTAATCGCCACGATAAGCAGATGCTGAGGCGAATTGTGCGTTTTGCACCTTATTGGACAAAACCAGCGCTGGATAAATTGCTGGCGGCATAATTGGAATCTTCATGCAAAAATTAGCACATCTCCCACAAAAAGAGTTGTCAGATATTTTTCAGCAAACAGCTATTTCAAGTCGAGAAGGTTATTGCAGTCATCATTATATCCAGACGATTTTTATGGGAAGCCTAAAATTCTATTGGAATTCGGGTGTCGTGGTGATTTGGATCCAGCCATTGAAATGAATATCTGCACTTATGTAGAAGATACCTACCCCGATATATTCTCTAAAGAAAAAGTAAGCAAGCATCTTATGAAACAGCAAAGCCAGGTAGTTTGAAGTTGATGCCAAGTAAACTTTTACTTGATAGTGTCAGGGACGATTATGAAGCTATGAAAGAAATGTTTTTTGGCGCAATCATTCCGTTTAGCGATATTGAAAAAAATCTTTTATCGCTTGAAAAGACATTGAGTGCATTGTGAGTTAGGATTCTTCTTTCTCATCCCCCTTTGAAAAAGGGGGTCGGTTTTGCGCCAGCAAAACCGGGGGGATTTACTTGCTAAAAATACGTATCTCAATTTGTCGGTGAATTTCATTTAACACATCACCAACAGATTTTAAAATTTGCCAATTATCAAATCGTAATACCTTTAAATTCAAAGATGATAAATACACATCTCTTTTGTGATCTTTTCGCAATCCTTCATCAAGAAAATGTTGGCCACCATCGATTTCAACCACAAGTTTTACTGCAGGCGCATAAAAATCAACAATGTAATTCCCAATTGGTTTTTGTCGATAAAATTGAATATCACACAATTGTTTGTAACGAACATATCGCCATAATAATTTTTCTGCATCAGTCATGTTATTACGTAATTGTTGCGAAAATTTTTTTCTGCGTGGGTTGTAATCAAGCATTATTGATCTCCAGATGGTTTGAAAGATCGATATTGTAAGAAAATGGCATTGAAAAAGAACCTCGTGTTTTCGAATAAATCCCCCCGGTTTTGCTGGCGCAAAACCGCCCCCCTTTTTCAAAGGGGGAAATTTAGAAATGGCTTTTATAGGGGGTGATCGTAAGCCTCAAAATTATCGCTTAAGTTGACGCCATTGGCTGAGCTATTACCAAACAACACTCAAAGCTGCGAATGCGCGCAGCATTTGAATGTTGCTAAGATTATTTTGTTGTGATTTTATGCTGATTCTTCTTTTTCATATGGCACGCAATACCCACATTCCTTCTGCGGACAGATTTTCTCATCGCCCTTAGCCTTCGTGGTTTTAATCGTCAAAATAGGCCATTCGCAATCAGGACAAGGTTCGTTGATTGGTGGATTCCACAAAGCATAATCACAATCAGGATATTTATTACAAGAATAAAATATTTTTCCGCGACGTGATTTACGTTTAACAATATTGCCTTCTTTGCATTTTGGACAAACCACTTGCGTGTCTTCCGGTTGTTCTAGGTTTTCAATAAATTTGCATTTCGGATAAGCGCTGCAACCAATAAATTTGCCGTATTTTCCATGCCTAACTAATAACGGTGATTTGCAATCAGGACAGACGCGCCCTTCAACGGTTTCAGGTGTATTATCTTGGCCATCTAAATTCGTTGTGTAATCACACTCAGGATAAGCAGTACAACCAATAAAGCGTCCGCGTTTACCTAAGCGAATGGATAATGGCTTTTCGCATTTCGGGCATTTTTGGTCGATTGCTTCTTGCGTCACATCGCTGCGTTTTACATTGACATTGACGTCGTCTACCTGTGTTTTAAAGGGTCCCCAAAAATGTTTAAGAACAGGAACCCACTCCATATCTCCGCAAGAAACAGAGTCTAATTCATCCTCTAATTTTGCTGTGAAATGATAATCAACATACATCGTAAAGAATTTCGTTAAAAAATAATTGACCACTCTGCCAACGTCAGTTGGTTTAAAACGTTTATTATCCACGTCAACGTATTCGCGATTTTTTAAGGTCGCAATAATGGATGCGTAAGTTGAAGGACGTCCAATGCCAAATTCTTCAAGCGCTTTGACTAAGCTCGCTTCAGAAAAACGGGGTGGCGGTTCTGTGAAATGTTGTTCACCGGTAATTTCGTCTACTGGGATAATTTGATTTTCTTCTAATGGCGGTAATATTTTTTCATTATCACTATCGTCATCGTCTGATGCTTTTTTATCGTCGTGGTCTTCTTGGTAAACAGAAATAAATCCGGGATTGGTAATGGTTGACCCGTTTGCGCGAAAAAGCGCATCGCCAATTTCTAAATCAACTGCAACGGTATTTAACGTGGCATCAATCATTTGTGATGCGATTGTTCGTTTCCATACTAAATCATATAATTTAAATTGTTCGGACGTTAGGAATGATTTAATTTCTACGGGAATGCGTAAAGCTGAGGTTGGACGAATTGCTTCGTGTGCTTCCTGTGCGTTTTTGGATTTGGTTTTATAGACGCGTACTTCTGCGGGCACAAATTCTTTTCCAAAGCGTGAATCAATGCAAGCACGTAATTCGTCTAATGCTTCAGTGGCGAGCGTAACTGAGTCGGTACGCATATAAGTAATTAACCCAGCAGAACCCTCACCTGTGTCGATACCTTCATATAATTGTTGTGCAATTTGCATCGTGCGTTGTGCAGAAAAGCCTAGTTTTCTCGATGCTTCTTGTTGTAGCGTGGAGGTTGTAAAAGGCGCGGCAGGATGGCGTTTACGTTCTTTTTTGGTGATCTTGGCAACGCGACATTTCCCTTTTGCTTTTTTAATTAAATCATCACAAATGGTTTTTGATTTTTCACCATCAGCAATATCAAACTGCTCAACTTTCTCACCTTTTAAATGCGTTAAACGCGCGTCGAATTTCTTTTTACCCGCTTCTAATTCAGCGTGAATTGTCCAGTATTCTTGTGTAATAAATTTTTCGATTTCTAATTCACGCTCAACGATTAAGCGCAAAGCAGGGCTTTGCACGCGGCCAGCCGATAAACCAGGACGCACTTTTCGCCACAATAAAGGGGATAAATTGAAACCCACTAAATAATCCAGTGCGCGACGTGCTTGTTGTGCATTAACCAAATCCATGGAAATATCGCGCGGATTCTCAATGGCTTGTTGCACAGCATTTTTAGTAATTTGATGGAAAACAACACGCGCTATTTTTTTATTTTTTAATGCACCGGCCTCAAGCAAAATTTGTTGTAAATGCCAAGCAATGGCCTCTCCTTCGCGATCCGGATCGGGCGCGAGATATAAAATGTCGCATTTTTTTAATGCTTTTCGAATGGCGTCAACATGTTTTGCGTTGCGATCGATGATTTGATATTTCATTTCAAAATCATGTTCAACGTCGACAGCGCCTTCTTTTGGTACTAAATCGCGTACGTGGCCATAGGATGCCATCACCTGAAAATCTTTTCCTAAATATTTTTCAATGGTTTTTGCTTTCGCAGGGGATTCGACGATAACTAAATACTTGCTCATTTAAAGCTCGCGTTGGGTTAAATTATTTCATTTTGTTTGACACTTTTTTCTAGTGTATCGTATCAAGCGCATTGGTGAGCACTAAGAATTCCATGTGCGATAATGCGTTTTCAGAATTGGGCATATTAAATAAAACCATTAATGTCACCCATTTTAATAAATTTAAATCTACACCTTCGTGAATTAGTTCCAATGCTTGGTGAATGACAATTTCACGTGTATGGGGTGTTAAAATACCTTGGTGCTCAAGTGATAAAATAAAATTACGACAATCTGTATTGATTAACCAAGTTTCTTGTTCTGAGAATACGCGAAAAGAATTTTTGGAAGCGGGCACATCTTGATCAGTTAGTTCTACTAAGTGATGCAGCCAACGAAATGCTTTTCCAATAATTTGCGCATGAAAACCGACGGATTTTAATTCGTCGATAAGTTCCATGTTGTTTAAATTAATTTGATGGTCTTTTTCCATATGGTTATGGAATAAATACATCAATACGTTTAGCACATTTTCTTCTTTCATTGTAAGTCTTCGCCAATTTTTTTTTGTCTTGTCAAATAAGGCATTGTGCCACTTGTTCCACTCGACTGCGTCTCGTTTCACGCGTGGCGCTGTGCTGCTATATAGTCTCGTTTCACGCGTGGTTTTGTGCCGATATAAAATACTTCCCAAACGCATTCTTAATAACATCTTTTAATTCTAATTGTAACAACGTAGCGCTTACCAATTGAGCAGATAGTTTACTGCGATTACAAATTTGGTCAATAGTGGCTTCATCGTATTCGATACAGGCTAGCACTAGCTGTTCTGTTTTATCAAGTTTATGTATGGGCGCATGAATGGATTTTAAAGGTGCGCTAAGATTTTTGTTGGTCGAAAAAATATTTATTTCGTTTAAAATGTCATTTACAGACGTTACACACTGAGCCCCTTGTTGAATAAGCGACAGACATCCTTGAGACTGGGGATTTCTGAGTGAGCCTGGAACAGCAAACACATCGCGATTTTGTTCTAAGGCAAAGCGAGCCGTAATTAATGACCCGCTCTTGAGTGCTGCTTCAATAACCACTGTTCCTAAACTGAGCCCACTGATGACTCGATTGCGGCGTGGAAAGTTTTCGGGAGCGGGTGTTGCGTTTAATGCCAATTCAGAAATGACGCAACCATTCGCAGTGATATTTTTTGCCAATGCCTTATTACGAACAGGATAAACGTGTAATAATCCGCTGCCGAGCACAGCGATGGTTTTCGCGCAGGCATTTAATGCACCTTGATGACACGCTGTATCAATGCCGAGCGCTAATCCACTTGTGACAATAAACCCTGCTTGTGATAAGGCGTAGGCAAATTCTGCGGCTAGCTCTAATCCGATATGTGATGGATTGCGGCTGCCTACAAGGGCAATTTGGGGTTGTGCGAGTGTTTCGAGTTCACCATTGACATATAAAATAGGGGGTGCTGAAGCAATTTCTTTGAGTAGCTCAGGGTAGCTTGGATCGCTTAGTAAAATAATGTGGTGATTTTTTTCTTCTCGCCATTGTAAAGCGATGTCGTTCCATTGTTGGTTGGGATGCTTGATTGCGCGAATTTGCGCGTCATTTAATTTCTGTGATTGCAGTTCCTGTTGTGTTGCCCTGCAAATATTTTCAATGGTGCCAAAATGCTGTAATAATTTTTTTACCTTAACAATGCCTACGTCGGGTGCTTGCAGTAAGCTTAACCAATAAATTAATTCATCTGTATTATTATTCATGCGGAGAGTTTACAATAATTTAAAAAATAATCTATACCGTGTTTTAAATTAGCAGGAGTAGGAGATATAGTGTGTCGTTAAAAATTATTTTCGCCGGTACACCGAAATTTGCGGTGCCAACATTACAATTATTAATTCATTCCGAACATTGCTTGTTGGCAGTTTACACGCAACCTGATCGTCCAGCAGGTCGTGGGCAGCATTTGCATGCATCACCTGTGAAATTGATTTCACAAGAAAATAATATACCTGTTTTTCAGCCGAAAACGTTACGTGATGTTGAAGTGCAGGCTGAATTAAAAAAATTAAATCCTGATGTGATTGTGGTTGTGGCGTATGGGTTAATTTTGCCGCAAGCTGTTTTAGATATTCCAAAATATGGCTGTATTAATGTGCATCCCTCATTGTTGCCGCGTTGGAGAGGGGCAGCGCCTATTCCACGCGCAATTGAAGCAGGCGATAAAGAAACGGCAGTGACGATTATGCAAATGGACAAGGGCATGGATACGGGGCCGATTTTAAAACAAGAAAAACAGGCTTTAAAAGGCGATGAAACGAGTGAACAGCTGCATGATTTATTTTCTAAAATGGGCGCGCAATTATTATTAAAAACACTTGATGAATTAAATACAATCATGCCAATTAAGCAAGATAATGTGCTTGCAACGCACGCAGCCAAAATTGAGAAATCAGAAGCAGTGATTGATTGGAATCAATCAGCAATAGAAATTAACAATAAAATTCGCGCTTTTAATTCGTGGCCGGTTGCCAGCACTGTTTTTAATAATCAAATATTAAAAATTTGGGAAGCGAAAGTGATTTCTGAAAAAGTAACTGCAAAACCAGGTGAATTTATTCAAATTTCAAAAGAAAGGTTTTGCATTGCAACGGGAGATGGTGTTTTGGAAGTATTATCCGTACAATTGCCTGGAAAAAAACGCATGTCTGCAAAAGATTTTTTGCATGGGCATGCTGCGAATATATTTTTAAAAACACGAGGGTAATAATTCAAAAAAGAAGAGTATGATTATCCAAATCAAAAAACTTTGTGCGGATTTTTCATGCCAACCAAGCAAACAGCTGTTTCGTCAGATCAAATCGCAGCAAGAATATTATTGATTCGAAATCAAAAAGTTATTATGGATGCGGACCTAGCAAATTTGTATGGCGTTACAACAAAACGTTTAAATGAACAAGTGAAACGGAATCGCGATCGATTTCCTGCTGACTTTGTGTTTGAGTTAACAAAAAGTGAGAAACTGGAGGTGGTCGCAAATTGCGACCACCTCGTTAAGTTGAAGTTTGCAAGCGGGAATCCCTATTCATCAATTGATGGAGATGCCGAGTGCTGACGATAAACCAAAAATTGGTTTTGTGGTTTAACTAACGACAGGTTGTCGCAAATTGCGATAACCTTAAAATAGCATAGAAATTGTGAAAAATTGGAGGTGCGTTATGCTAATTATCCTCGACCGAGACGGCGTTATTAATTTCGACTCAGTAGATTATGTTAAATCACCAGACGAATGGATTCCTATTCCTGGCAGCATTGAAGCGATTGCGCAATTATCCAAAGCGGGGAATACCATTGTCATTGCAACCAACCAATCGGGTGTCAATCGCGGATTATTTTCATTAAAAACATTAGAAAAAATCCATGAAAAATTAATTCGTGCAGTCGAATCATTCGGCGGAAAAATAACAAAAATTTATTTTTGTCCGCATGCGCCAGATGAAAATTGTCACTGTAGAAAACCAAAGCCTGGCATGTTGCAACAAATTCAAAAAGACTTTACTGTGAAAAATACCGAAATGATTTATGTTGGTGATAGCGTGAAAGATTTTGAAGTGGCGCAAGCGGTGGGTTGTAAGTTTATTTTAGTGCGAACAGGTAATGGCAAAAAAACAGAAAAGCAATTAACAAAAATAAAATTACCCGTGTTTGAGAATTTGCTTGCTGTGACGCAACATTTTGCTTAGTGTATTATCTTTGGAGAATAATCATGACCCAACACGCAATTACATTTGACGACGTATTAATGATTCCTGCATACAATCATCACGAATCACGGCGTTTGGTTGATACAACAGTAACTGATAAAACCAATCAATTAACGTTAGCGCTGCCTGTGATAAGTTCAAATATGGATACGATCACTGAAAGCGTCATGGCAAATTTTATTTCTGATAAAGGCGGCATGGGTGCTTTGCATCGCTTTATGTCGATTGAAGAAAATATTGCCGAGTTTAAAAAATGTTCCGATAAGGTCTTTGTTTCGATTGGTTGTACTGATGCTGAATTAGAGCGTGCAAAAGCACTACATGAAGCGGGTGCGAATTATTTTTGTATTGATGTTGCGCACGCGCATGCAAAATACGTCGGCAGCACCTTGAAAAAAATGCGTCACATATTAAAAAACGCCTGTATTATGGCGGGAAATGTTGCAACGTATGCAGGGGCTGATTATTTGGCATCGTGTGGTGCCGATATTATTAAAGCGGGTATTGGGGGTGGATCGGTTTGTAGTACGCGCATTAAAACAGGTTTTGGCGTTCCCATGCTAACGTGTGTTCAGGAATGCGCACGTTGTGATCGTTCCATTGTTGCAGACGGGGGAATTCGTACAGCGGGTGATATTGTGAAAGCGCTCGCTTTTGGTGCGGATTTTGTCATGATTGGCGGTATGCTGGCAGGCACGGGTGTAACGCCCGGTGAAGTTATTATTAAAAACAATGGCGTGAAAGTAAAAAAATATCGGGGCATGGCGAGTAAAGAGGCACAAGAAGATTTTATGGGTGTGATGCATGAATGGAAAACGGCAGAGGGCGTTTCAACTGAAGTGCTTTATCGCGATGATCAAGATTTTATCCTCGCTGATATTATTGGTGGACTGCGTTCTGGGTTAACGTATGCGGGCGCAAGTACGATTCGAGAATTGCAGCGTAAGCTCGATTACGTTATTGTCACGCCAGCAGGTCGTATTGAAAGTTTGCCGCATAAAATACTATAAGCGCTTTTAAGGTCCTCTTAAGATTTTTCTTGCGTTTTTTATTGACAGATCACCACTATATCCGTTAGTTTTGTGTCTTCTTAATTCATTTAAATTTATTACAACAGTAATAAAGGGGAAAATATGTCGAGAGAGTCATCATCTTTATCATCATCTTTATCAGATGAACAATCAGTTGCGATAAACATAGCTAGTGATAATACCGCAGATCGGTCCCCACTAGCTGATCCTATTTTGACAATATCACCGGTAAACAAAGTAGTCAGTGGTTTGAATGAAGGTGAGCTTGGCAGATCTGATGCGGCTGAAAAGCGCGCACCTTCACCGGTTGTCAGTGAAGGTGTGAGTGAAGGAAAGCCAGTTTCCATTGGCAAATTTGATAATCAGCACTCGTTGAAAGATCAAGTTCAATATCTTCATGACAAAATAATACAATTTCAAGATCTTTTTACATTACATCCAACTATATTGAGTGAAAATGGAAACAAAATAAAAAAGATTTCAACGCATTCTAATGTACGATTTGATGATAACACGAAGGGAATCCACTTTGTTATTATGGAGACATTGAACATTAATGAGAGATATAAACAGTCAGGCAGCGAGGATACCGAGGGATATCAATCCATTGAAGAAAAGAAAAGTGCGCTTGCTAAGTTAATACGTGCGAAAGATGAACTTAATAACTCATTGAACGAATATATAAAATCCCCGGAATATTTTTTTGAACGTAATATTCCATCGCAAAAAAACTGCTGTGGAAAAGGTATGTCTGATGCTGCTGAATTTTTACGCGATGCTGCTAACTTCATGGCGACCTATAAATTCGCTTCAGTAATGGCAGTATTAACCTTCACTACTTTGTTCTCTTTGTTGGAGGTATGTAAATCAGAAACGAAATGTGAATATTATTTGCGTTTTGGTAGTGATCACTATCCTGCTCGCATATCGTCCGTGGCTATTTCATTGATATTTTCAGTGCTTGCATTGCTTGCTGCAAAATTTGCTAGTGACACGGAGTGTGGTGTAGCAACTGGGAAGCGTGTTGCTCAAGCAATAGCTGGGTGTAAATCTGCACTGCTTTGTAGAAAAGCAGTGGATCCTTTGACAGAGGGGCTTTTAAATGTTGCGCAGGGGGGTCGTGTTCGATCTTCTTCTATCGGATCTAACGTGTCATTGAACACAGTAGTGCCGGAAGTGCGTGAGCCAGAAGCAACAGGCTATGGTGCTACTTCGTAACACCATAGAGACTGTACATGTTCCATATTTGATAATAATTATTTTATCGCAAGGATCACATGTCTATTGTAATGATACATGATAGTAATCACACCATCGTGCAATCGGACATTCAACACACTTCGGATTACGCGCCACGCAAATATAGCGCCCATGCAGCACCAGCCAATGATGCGCATCCTTCAAATATTGCTTCGGAATAATTTTTAATAATTGTTTTTCAACCGTCAATGGCGTTTTACCTTGCGCCAAACCTGTGCGATTGGCAACACGAAAAATATGTGTGTCGACGGCAATCGTTGATTCGCCAAATGCGGTGTTTAAAATCACATTCGCAGTTTTTCGGCCAACGCCTGGCAAACTTTCTAATGCTTCACGATTATTCGGCACAACGGAATTAAATTTCTTAATCAAAATGCCGCACGTTTGAATAATGTGTTTCGCTTTTGAATTAAATAAGCCAATTGTTCTGATATATTTTTTCAATCCTATCTCACCTAATGCAAAAATTTTTTCAGCTGTGTTTGCAATGGGAAATAATATTTTCGTTGCTTTGTTTACGCTGATATCGGTTGCTTGCGCGGATAAAATAACAGAAATTAATAATTCAAAATTATTTTCAAAATGTAATTCGGTTGTGGGGGTGGGGTTGGCTTTTTGAAGGGTTTTGAAGATTTTCTGGATGTTGTTTTTGTTCATCGAATGATGCCTGTTTTTGTTGCGAGAATCACACGCACCCTCCCGGGCGCGTTTTATCAAATATCACCGAAACGCGGGCGGTAGCCTGCGTGCTGTTCTCGCAAAAAATCACTTATCGCAAGGTTCGCACGCACCCTCCCGGGCGCGTTTCAGTGCTCTTTGGATTATCTCCGCAATTTCCGCTTTTCTTTCATCCATTGTTTTATTTTTTAATTTTGATTGCTTTGATTGCAAATAGCTTGCGCGTTCTTTCACGCGTTCTTTTTCCAGCCTTTTATTTTTATTTTCAAAACGTTTTTTCGATTGATCTTGCGATTTTTTAGCGCTTTCGGGTAAATCAATCATATCAATGCAATCAACGGGGCAAGGTGGAACGCATAATCCACAGCCAATACAGATACTGGTCATGACCGTGTGCATGAATTTTGATGTGCCAATAATAGCGTCAACGGGGCAGGCTTGAATACATTTCATACAACCAATGCATTCTGATTCACGAATAACCGCTAATCTGGCGACAATGTCAGGCATCATAGGCATCTTAATTAGCCGCCTTGTCAAAACAGGCAATTTGCTCTGGTGTTATGCGTTGCATTAGCGGTTCGAATAAATTAATTGAATGATTTAATAAGGGGGTTGCGCAATCTGTCCATTTTAATTTGGAAATATTTAAAAAACCTTCTGCTTTTGCAGCGGTAATCGGTAGTATTGGTTTTAAATATAATGTTAATAAACGAAATAGATTCAAGCCTTGTGTGCAAATTAATTGAATATCATTTTCACGCCCAATTTCTTTTGCAAGCGACCAAGGCTTATTTAAGTCAATATATTGATTGGCCTTATCTGCAAGCAACATAATTTCTTTTACGGCGCGGTGATAATTTAATTCTTCGTATGCTTTGGCAATTGATTCGGATGCGAAAACAAATTCTTGAAACAATTTTTCATCATGCAATTGTGCTGATAATTTCCCGTTAAATTTTTTTGTGATAAATCCAGCGCATCGACTTGCTAAATTGACATATTTTCCAACCAAATCAGAATTAATCTTTGCTGCAAAATCAGTAAAATTAAAATCAATGTCTTCCACTTGGTTGTTTAATTTTGATGCGTAATAATAGCGTAAATATTCAGTTGAAATTGTTTCTGCGAATTGTGTCGCGGTGATAAATGTGCCGCGTGATTTCGACATTTTCTCGCCATTGACGGTCACAAAACCATGCGCAAATATTGCTGTCGGTAAGCGATGATCTGTTGCTTGCAGCATGGCAGGCCAAAACAACGCGTGAAATGCAATAATGTCTTTGCCGATGAAATGGTAGAGCTCGGTTTTGGCATTTGCGCGCCAGAATCCATTGAAAGTGTCATACGCTTGTTGCGGATTGCTGCGCAATCCTTCACGCGCGTCTCCACTGGCTATCGTAGTGCAAAAATTCTCAAAACTCGCCATATAACCAATCGGCGCATCTAACCACACATAAAAATATTTACCAGGATGATCTGGCATTTCAAAGCCAAAATAGGGCGCATCGCGCGAAATATTCCATTGCTGTAATCCGGCCTTAAACCATTCTTGTAATTTATTTGAAATGGACGATTGCAGCACACCCGATTGCGTCCATGTATTTAAAAAATCCGCATAATGATCGAGTGCAAAAAAATAATGTTCTGATTCTTTTAAAATTGGCACAGCACCTGTAATGGCAGAGCGCGGATTTTTTAAATCAGTAGGTTCATACGTTGCGCCACAAGATTCACAGTTATCGCCGTACTGATCTTTTGTGCCACATTTTGGGCATTCACCTTTTACAAAACGATCCGCTAAAAATAATTTTTTTTCTGGGTCATATAATTGTGTGATGGTTTTTGTCGCTATATCTCCGTTTTCTTTTAAACGGTTATATATTTCAATTGATAGTTTTTTATTTTCATCAGAATGGGTTGAATGGTAATTATCAAAGTCAATATGAAATTTTTTGTAATCAGTAATATGGGTTTCACGAATTTGTTCGACCATTATTTCTGGCGCAATATGGTTTTTTTCTGCTGCTAACATAATGGGTGCGCCATGGGCATCGGAGCCGGAAATAAAGTAACATTTGTTTCCACATATAAGTTGAAAGCGCTTCCAGATATCAGCTTGAATCGCTTCCAGTAAATGTCCCAAATGAATTTCGCCATTGGCGTACGTTAAGGCCGTTGTGATTAAGATATTGCGTGGCATAGATGTTCTCCGAATAATCCGCTAATATTACGCATTCTAAGCTTATTTTACGAGATTTTTATGACCGCATTTTCCATCCCGGGTATTAAACAAATCATTGCAATTGCATCGGGCAAAGGCGGCGTTGGCAAATCGACGACGACAGTGAATTTGGCGCTGGCATTATCACAACAAAATAAACGCGTTGGTATTTTAGATGCTGATATTTATGGCCCCAATCAACCACACCTGTTGGGCGGTGCAGAAAAACCTGAATTAATTGATAATGAAAAATTCAAACCGGTTGAACGCTTTGGTTTACAAACGATGTCGATGGGTTATTTGGTTGACTCAGAAGACCCGATGATTTGGCGTGGACCCATGGTGGTGAAAGCATTGCACCAAATGCTTTATTTTACAGCATGGGATAATTTAGATTATTTGCTAATTGATTTACCGCCAGGAACGGGAGATGTACAATTAACCCTATCGCAAAAAACACCGTTAAATGGCGTGATTATTGTGTCAACGCCGCAAACGATTGCCTTGCTCGATGCTCGAAAAGGCCTAGAAATGTTTCATAAAGTGGCTATTCCTATTCTGGGTGTGATTGAAAATATGAGCGAATATGTTTGTTCGCATTGTGGAAATGCGGAGCCTATTTTTGGTAAAAACGGCGCAGAAAAAATGGCACTTGATTGTCATGTGCCATTGCTCGGAAAAATTCCGTTAACATTAAAAATTCGCGAACAGGCTGATGCAGGGGTGCCAATTGTGATTGCGGAGCCTGAAGGTAACATTGCAAAAATTTACGCTGAGATTGCGCAGAAACTATTGTAAACCCCCTACAGCAAACCAAGGAAACAGTATGAGTATCAAATCCGACAAATGGATTCGCCGCATGGCAATTGAGCAAGCGATGATTTCGCCTTTCGAACCAAATCAAGTTCGCACGAATGGCGCTGATAAAATTGTCTCGTATGGCACAAGCAGTTATGGATATGACGTGCGATGTGCCAGGGAATTTAAGATATTCACAAATATTAATTCAGCTATTGTTGACCCTAAAAATTTTGATGCCAATGGTTTTGTGGATTTAGAATCGGATGTTTGCATCATTCCGCCAAATTCTTTTGCCTTGGCACGTACAATTGAATATTTTAAAATTCCACGCAGTGTGTTAACTATTTGTTTGGGAAAATCGACTTATGCACGCTGTGGAATTATTGTGAATGTCACACCATTAGAACCTGAATGGGAAGGTCATGTAACATTAGAATTTTCAAATACAACGAATTTACCTGCGAAAATTTATGCTAATGAAGGGATTGCGCAAATGCTATTTTTTGAGTCAGATGAAGTGTGTGAAACGTCATATAAAGACCGCGGTGGTAAGTATCAAGGGCAGAAAGGGGTGACATTACCTGTAACCTAGGCTAAGATTATCAATGCGCCGATTTGATACTAGCTTGCGAGCGCTTAAAAAATACGGCTAAAGCAGAATTCAAATATGATCAAATTAACGAACGTCAACAAAATCTACTTAGGCAAATCAGGTCATCTCCAAGCGCTGAAGAATGTTAATCTGCATGTTGCGCCGGGTGAAATTGTTGGTGTTATCGGCAAAAGTGGCGCAGGAAAAAGCACCTTAATTCGCTGTGTGAATTTATTGGAACGTCCGACCTCTGGCTCTGTCTGTTTTAATAATATTGAATTAACGACATTGAATGCAGCGCAACTGCGAGCAGCGCGCCATCAAATTGGCATGGTATTTCAGCATTTCAATTTATTGGAAACGCGTACTGTGTATAGTAACGTTGCTTTTCCATTACAATTATTGAAAAAATCAAACAGTGAAATTGAACGCGTTGTTATTCCTTTGCTTGAAAAAGTGGGATTGTATGAACGACGTGATGCTTATCCGCATCAATTAAGTGGCGGGCAAAAACAACGTGTTGCGATTGCCAGGGCACTTGCAACACGACCGCAAGTATTATTATGTGATGAAATGACCTCATCACTTGACCCTGAAACAACAGATGAAATTTTACAATTGATCCGCGATATTAATCGCGAAATGCATCTGTCTATTTTGTGTATTACCCATGAAATGCATGTGATCAAAGCCATTGCTGACCGCGTTGCTGTTATCGATCATTCCGAAATTGTTGAGTGTGAAAAATTAATTGAATTATTTAAAAATCCCAAAACACAGGTTGCGAAGAAATTTGTGCGGTCTGTTTTTAAATCAGAATTACCGGCTGAATTGCAGCTGAAATTGCATGATGAAGTGATGCCGGATGATTTAATTGTTTTGCGTTTAAGCTTTTTTGGTCACGCGACTGTAGAACCGATTATGAATGAATTTATGCAACAAACACACGTTAAAGTTAATATTTTACAGGCGACAATTGAGCAATTGCGATCGGAAATGATAGGCTTAATGATTATTGCATTGGATGTTGAAAAAGCAAAATTAGAAAAAGTAAAAAAGTTTTTAGAAAAAGATGATTTAACGGTTGAGGTTATGGGGTATGTGGATCGACAAGCTTGGGCTAATTAGCCACGCTACAGTACAAACACTCGATATGGTTTTTATTGCTTGTTTGTTTGCTGTTGTGTTTGGATTGCCCTTGGGGGTGTTTTTATTTGTAACGCGCAACCCGTATTTATTTAAAAGACCGCTCATGCATTCTGTGTTGGGATTTTTTGTTAATATGCTACGTTCAATTCCGTTTATTATTTTATTGGTTGCGATTACGCCGTTCACCCGATTAATAGTGGGTACATCAATTGGAACAACAGCGGCTATGGTGCCATTGGCAATCAGCGCGATTCCTTTTTTTGCGCGTTTGGTTGAAAGTGCGATTAGTGAAGTGCCTGTTGGATTAGTTGAAGCATCGCTTGCTATGGGGGCGACAGTTTTGCAAATAGTGCGAAAAGTATTAATTCCTGAGGCGCGCTCACCAATTATCAAAGCGGTTACGTTGACGTTAATTACCTTGGTGGGCTATTCTGCGATGGCAGGGGCGATTGGCGGCGGGGGTTTGGGTAATGTGGCGATTATGTATGGTTATGAGCGATTTGAAATTCACATTATGATTATGACAGTATTGGTATTAATTGCGATGGTGCAGGTGTTTCAGTGGTTGGGTGATTGGATGGCAAAGATTATATAATTTATGCCATTCTCAACTTTAATTCGTACATGTTCTTAAACAAAGAGATTGCTTCATGAAAAAATTTTTTCTAATATTACTCACTTTCTTGCTATTTGGTTGTTCGCATCACAAAGAAGCAGCCAATGTCGTTCGTGTTGGTACCATCGCAGGACCTGAAACACAATTAATGGAAGTCGCTAAAAAAGTGGCGCTGGAAAAATTTGGCCTGCATGTCAAAATTATCACCTTCACTGATTATGCAGTGCCTAATCAAGCATTGGAAGATCATGAAATTGATGCGAATGCATTTCAACATTACCCCTTTCTGTTGTCGCAAATTAAAACGCATGGTTATTCTTTTGCGTCTGTGGGTGATACGTTTTTATATCCGATGGGTTTGTATTCTCAAACACTTAAAAAATTATCAGATTTAGTAGCGGGTGCGAAAATCGCTATACCTAATGATCCTAGTAATGAAGCACGGGCATTATTATTATTGCAAAAAGCAGGGTTAATTACGTTAAAACCAAAAGCGACGATTGAGGCAACGATTCAAGATGTTGAAAGCAATCCAAAACATTTTAAATTGATTTCATTGGATGCGGCACAATTGCCGCGTGTGCTTGAAGACGTTTCAGTTGCGGCAATTA
The DNA here is from genome assembly GCA_001801515.1 of Gammaproteobacteria bacterium RIFCSPHIGHO2_12_FULL_38_11. The sequence continues at coordinate 18,717 of MGXX01000075.1, read as the reverse complement.
ATACGAACTATGCAGTTCCTGCGGGATTATCACCTTCGCATGCATTATTTGAAGAGAAAATTGATTCACCCTATATGAATATTATTGTTGCTAGGGCTGCTGATAAAAATGAATTAAAAATAAAAGAATTGGTTGAGGCGTATCAATCAGAGCCTGTTTTAGCAGATGCGAAAAAATTATTTGGTGACAATGCGATTGCGGGATTTTCTATTCTTCGTCATCATGGTCCGCTTTAATGGGATGTGTATGCCGGCTTTCATTAACGCGATCACGTAAATCCTTTCCGGGTTTAAAGTGAGGTGTGTATTTTGCTGCGGTTAAAACGCGTGCGCCTGTTTTTGGATTGTGTGCTTTTCTCGATGGGCGATAATGCAAACTAAAGCTACCGAATCCACGAATTTCAATTCGATGACCATCACCCAGACTGTCGCTCATGCAGTCAACGATGTAATTGACGCTGGCTTCAATGTCTTTGATGGGAAGATGGCTTTGTTTCGCCGCGATCTGTTGAATCAATTCTGATTTGACCATGAGCTTATCTCCGGTAAAATTTTGACCAATCCTATTGTCTTTGATTATAACAGGGTTTTTTCTCAAAATTCAAACATTTAGCAGGGTTTATTTTTGTTTTATGATGGGATATACACAAAGTTATCTACATGGCGCTGCTTTTAAAGAATATTTTGTGCATATCCTGTTAATAAGTTACGTATCCGCTGTATTTTTCAGGGTGATATCGATAACACGGGTCATTACCCTGAAATGTGGGGCGGATACGCAAAAAGTGTGTTGAATTCGTTAAGCGATTGCTACAATAGAAAAATTTTTTGGATAAAAGAATGAATTCCGTATTGACTCAACTTCCTCTTAAATTAAATTTGCGTGATGATGCAATTTTCGATAATTTTTTTATCGGCGCTAATTTGCAATTGATGACGATTTTAAAAAATTTTATTGCGTGTCAGTCGGAACAATTTATTTATTGTTATGGTGAATCTGGTGCTGGACGAACGCATTTATTGCAGGCTTGTTGTCATGCGATGAGTGAAAATAACCAGACTGTTTTTTATTTACCTTTATTGCATCATGCAGATTTTTCTCCTGAAATTTTTGAAGCCTTGGAAAATCAGGATTGTGTGTTTATTGATGATGTTAATGCAATTGCCGGAAATCGCCTATGGGAAGAAGCGTTATTTTATTTTTATAATCGCGCCAGAGAAAATCACGTTTCATTGTTAGTCAGTGCTAACTTATTGCCGAAACAATTAAATTTTTTATTGCCTGATTTGCAATCGCGTTTGACGTGGGGATTAACGGTAGAAATAAAAAATTTAAGTGATGAAGAAAAAATTAAAACGTTACAAATGCGAGCGCAATTACGTGGATTTGATTTATCAGATGAAGTTGGGCGTTATTTAATTCATCATTATACGCGCGATATGCGCAACTTAATTGCTGTGCTAGAGCGGTTGGATCAGGCTTCATTGGCAGCAAAACGCCGTATTACCATCCCTTTTATCAAAACCCTTAATATTTCCTTAAATTAAGCATGCTAATATAGCGCCATTATCGCTCTTTGAGGAGCGTTGCAGGGTACCTAAGTAATCGCAGGGGTTTTTTAATGCGGAAAAGAAGTAGAGCAAAACAGTCACCAGAATATACACCCAGTATGTCGAATTTATTTCGTCTCCCAAAAGGAAAAAAAAGAATAGAGGTCCATTCTCTGGATTTTGATGGTTGTTTTGGGCCTGCTTTCAAAGGGTTTGAAAAATATAAAAGTATGGCGGAATACAACGAAGAATTTGTTCAGTATCTTTTTTTTAAACATAAAAATTCAGATAATGTTGAGTTGAAGTTCATGGTTGGCTCAAGCCGACAATCCGCAGTGTCGGATTTGCGTGCAATGGTGCAGCAAGATGATAAAGGAGAAAATATTTTTTCTGGCTCTTGCTTTGTTGAAATTGAGACATTTGTATCACAAATAAAAGAATATTTTAACGAAAGTAAAGTTGATGTGTCACTTGATAGATTTTTAACGACAGATATTTTTCATGAGCGTGCCTTTGATAGCACTTTTTTACAAGCTCAGCGAGAGAATGGGAATTATCTTTTTGGTATTTATCGTGACGAGATACAAAAATTAGAAAATATAGTGCCTGATTTGTATCGTCAAGCAAGTAATATTTGTGCTTATCTATACAACTATAATAAAGCGCATAAAATACTTTTTGACTCAGGAAAATTTACATTATTACTCACACAGATGCATAAAATCGCTTCAGAAAATGCAGACGCTGACATTGATTTTCATTTTTATGAAGATCGTGATGACATATTAATACCGCTGTATTTAATTTTTAATCTTCATTCAGAATTGTTGCCAGCAAACCTAGTATTTCATCCCCATTTATATATTACAGGTAAATCCTGCTTACACCCTTACTTGGCGGGACCGATTAAAGGAAACGGCGTGATAGATTATGAGTATAAAAATACAGCGATAGCGCTTAGAAAAATTGCACTGGATTCAACACATCCTAGTCATGAAAAATCTGCTTTTGTTGTGGATAATTTGGCTGATCGCTTTATTGTGGCGAAAAAACTCGAAGAAGGCGTTACGGAATTGATTAGCACACCATTGTTGCTAGAATTTATTGAGGCACGCAAGCAAAGACTGTTTTTAGAAGCGATAAATTATGACACTAATCACGCTTGTTAAGACCTATTTATTTTCTCTTCAGGATACTCTCTGCGATGCCTTGCAGCATCAGGAATCTGAAAAACAATTTCGGCAGGACTTGTGGACACACGAAAAAATCGGCGGTGGTCGAACGCGCATTTTAGAAAATGGCGCAGTGATTGAGCGAGCGGGTGTAAATTTTTCGCATGTTGCTGGTGACGCACTGCCACCTGCTGCAACCTTAAAACGCCCTGATTTAATGGGTGCAGAATTTGAAGCCTTGGGCGTATCATCGGTCATTCATCCTCGCAATCCGTTTGTGCCCACTGCGCATTTAAATGTTCGTTATTTTCAAGCAACAAAAAAAAATGGCGAAGTGGTTTGGTGGTTTGGTGGAGGATATGATTTAACACCTTATTATGGATTTGATGATGATTGTGTGCATTGGCATAAAACAGCAAAAAAAGCTTGTGATCAATTTCATCCTGATTACTATAGCCAATTTAAAAAAAATGCAGACGAATATTTTTATTTAAAACACAGAAAAGAATGTCGTGGTATCGGCGGATTGTTTTTTGATGATTTGAATGCATTATCATTTGAAGACTGTTTTTCTTTTCAGCAGGCAGTGGGCAATAGTTTTATGGATGCCTATATTCCGATTGTTGAAAAACGAAAAACTATTGAATATACGCAACAGCATCGTGATTTTCAGTCTTATCGACGTGGGCGTTATGTCGAATTTAATTTGGTATTTGATCGCGGCACACTATTTGGTTTACAGTTTGGGGGACGGACAGAAGCTATTTTAATGTCACTGCCGCCGGTGGTTAATTGGATTTATGATTTTGTCCCTTCAAAAAATTCTCTCGAAGAAAAGTTGACGAATTATTATTTAAAGCCGAGAGAATGGGTTGTTACTGAGTCTCTGAGTTCCGAATGTTGCTTTGTTTCAGCAATGCATCCACGCAAGGTTTTCTCCCGCGAAATGCAATAAATAAATCTAATGGTTCAATAGCACCGCCACTTTCTAGAAATGTTTTTTTAAATTTCTCACTGGTGGCAGGGTCAAAAATCCCTTTTTCTTTGAATAAAGAAAATGCATCGCATGCCATTACTTCAGCCCATTTATAACTGTAATATCCTGCGCCATAGCCGCCACCAAAAATATGTGAAAAGCCATGTTGAAAACGATTGAATGTGGGTACTTTAAACACTGACCATTTGTTGCGAACTTCATTTAAAATCGCTTGTGCAATATTTGGATTGTCGGTATTAAATTCTTTATGCAGTCTAAAATCAAAAATGGAAAATTCTAACTGGCGCATCATTTGCATTCCCGATTGAAAATTTTTCGCGCGTTCCATGCGGTTAAATAAAGCGTCTGGTAAAGCAGCATTTGTTTGATAATGTCTTGCAATAAAATGAATTGATTCTTTTTCACAGGCCCAATTTTCAAAAAATTGACTGGCTACTTCAACCGCATCCCAAGGAATGCCGTGAATACCTGAAACACTCGCCACATCAATTTGTGTTAAGATATGTTGCAAGGCATGCCCACACTCATGAAATAAAGTAATCACATCGTCATGTGTAAATAGCGCAGGATCATTGCCAATGGGTGCGTTGAAATTGCAATTAACATAGGCTGCGGGTAATTGAATATCGCCGTTATCAAGCCGCCTACGCATAATGCAATCATCCATCCAAGCGCCACCGCGTTTGTTTGCTCTTGCGTATAAATCAAAATAAATATGCGCTTGAATTTTTTTATTTGGATCCAGTAGGCGAAAACAGCTTGCATCACGATGCCAAACAGGCGCATCTGTTTTTTCTAATGTAATACCATATAGTTTATGCATAATTTCAAATAAACCAGTGAAAACAGCGGGCTCTGGAAAATAGGGACGCAAATCTTCTGGTGAAATAGCGTATTCTCTTTGGCGTAATTTTTCTGAAACGTAAGTAATATCCCATGAATTTAAGGTTTTTAATCCCAGTGTTTTCGCAAATTCAGACAAGGTTTGAAATTCCTTTTTTGCTTGTGGAAAAGATTTTTCTGCAAGCTCATTTAAAAATGTCATTACATCATCAGTTTTTTTTACCATTTTAGTTGCGAGTGACAATTCAGCATAATTATTAAAGTCAAGTAATTTTGCCAACGCGGCGCGATTTTGCAAAATTATTTTTATATTATTACTGTTGTCTAACTTCTCAGGGTTTAATCCCAATTCAGATGCGCGCGTGACCATCATGCGGTAAAATTCTTCACGTAACGGGGCTGAATCGGCGTATGTCATGATTGCTAAATAATCAGGTGCATCCAGTGTAAACAAATAACCGTCTAAACCTTCATTTTTAGCGGCATTTTTAGCCGAGTTTTTAGCATGAAGTGGAATGCCTGATAATAATTTTTCATCGGTAATGTGTTTTTTAAAAGCCATGGTAGCATCTAGAATGTTGTCTTCAAATTGCTGCATATGTTTTGATAGTGATTTCGAAAGTGAAGCAAATTCCGCTTTTTTTTCTGCTGACAAGTGAACACCATTTAATTTAAAATCGCGTAAATCATTGTTGATTGCCTTTTGTTGTGATATTGACAATGTTGAAAATGCATCGCTATTTTTAATGGATAAAATAGCCTCAAATAATTTTTTATTGTGCCCAATATGGGTGTGGTAATCTGATAATTTTGGCAAACATTTTTGAATGACAAGGCGCAACGCAGGCGTGTTGACCACTGCATTTAAGTGTTGAATGGGCGCCCAAAATTGATGAAGCGCATCATTTAAATCTTCAATAGGTTGTAATAAATTATCCCATGAATAAAAATTATTATTGCTTAATAGTTTTTCAATCATCGCTAAATTGTTTTTTAGTAATCGATCAAGATTTTTTTTGGCATCGGCAATACAAATTGTATTAAATTCGGGAAGGGTAGAGATCATGGGCATGCTAGCAGCCTCCCGTTGTCGCTAAAAATTCCGCGATATGATTTTCTAATATAATATAAGGGGCGCGATTCTTTGGTACATTATTAATCATAATAACAAAGGACAACACGCCGTGATGTTTCGTTTTAATAAAACCCGCCAATGATGAAATCCCATCCATTGAGCCTGTTTTTGCATGCAATAAGTGACCCCGCGCTAACATCGGCATGCGCCCAGCTAATGTGCCGTCTACGCCAGCAATGGGCAATGCAGGAATTAATACGTTATGTAACATCGGTTCGCGGTAAATATAATTTAATATTCTAGAAACGCTTTCTGGCGTGACTGCATTGTAATGCGATAATCCGGCACCATCAACAAAATGAACTTTGCTGGGATTGATCCCCGCTTTATTTGTTAAAATAGGGGTTTCAGCATTTAATGCATTTTCCCATGAGCCTTGGATGTGAAAATGTTCCTCACCCATTTTTTTGAATAATGCATCTGCATATAAATTATCAGAATGTTTTAATAAATGAATAATAATATGGGATAAGGGCTTGGATTGATAGCTGGCAATAAGCTGTGAACCAATCGGTGTTTTTGCATAATAAACACCGCGATTAAATGCAATGTGACGTTGACTTAATAATTCGTGAATTAAATTTTTCGTATAAAGTTGCATATTGCGAATTGCCAATGCCCGACCTTCAGTGCCGTATGCGCGTGGTAGGCAACCCCGAACAAGATATTGATTATTTGCATTGCTTAAAATAGTGAGTGGGCAAACGTGACGTGTTGTTATTAATTCGTTTATAAATGTGGCTGTGTGCGGCGGCAAATGTGGAACAATAGTTGCCTTCTCTCCTAGTCTTCTGGCGGGGATAAAACTCACGCCAAAGCGATTGCGATTAATAATCACTGTATTTAAAGGGGCTGCAAAATCGAAACTCAAATCATTCCATAACCAGCCAGCTGGATAAGGAATATGGTTAAATGCTGTGTCGTCGATAATAATATTGCCAGCTATTTGTTGAATTCCCTTGGCACGTAATTTATCGACTAATTGAATTAAATTGCTTTGTGTAAAAGTTGGGTCGCCATTAAATTGAAAAATTAAATCGCCGTGTAAAACACCTTGGTGGGTATTGCCTGTCATGAGTAGTCGTGTTGGAAAACGGTAATCGGGTTTTAAATTTACTAAAGCAGAAGAAACTGTAAATAGTTTTTGTACACTTGCGGGCGCAAAAAAATGATTGCCATTTTTTGAAAAATAAACGTGACCTGTTGCAACTGATTTTACGACAACACCAATATTTACATTGGGATTATTAATGCGATTTAACAAAGTTTGTAGTCCTTCTGAAATAGAACCGCAGCGCGGGTAAGGGCTTGCTTGTGCAGTGAGTGATGTGATGAAAATAATAAAACAGAGAACAGTTTTTTTAAGAATCCTGCGGGGCATTAAAAATCTCCTATATGCCAAAAAAAATGGTTGCCTTCATCCTTTTTATCACTTTGGATAAGGTCGGTCAATTTATCTAAGAGAATGTTTTTAGGGGACTTTTTAGGGGGCTTCAGGAAGGATGGTTAAACAAGGTTTCAAAAATTTTGTCAGCAATTTCGTGGGGTGAATCGATGTCGGTGTTATAGGTATAATCTGCAATTGATTCATAAAGCGGCGAACGAATTTTATCTAACTCAATGATTTTTTGATAGGGGTCTGGAATATCCAGCAATGGGCGTGTGCCTTTACGCTGATTGGTGCGCTTTAATTGTGTTTCGAGGGATGCGCGTAAGTAAATGACTGTGCCGCGTGAGGCAAAGGCTTGTCGATTTTCAGGTTTTAAAATAGAACAGCCGCCTGAGGATAAAACAATATTATCGAGCTGTGTTAGCTTGGCAATCATGTTTTGTTCGCGCACCCGAAACCCTTCTTCCCCTTCGATTTCAAAAATGGTTGCGACGGAAACCCCAGTTTTTTTTTCGATTTCATGATCAGAATCGTAAAAGACGAAGTGAACTTTCTTTGCTAACTGACGGCCTACGGTTGTTTTGCCGGCGCCCAAAGGACCTATTATAAAAATATTCTTATTTTGCATGCCGGAATTATAACAGTCTAGGGGAATTCACGAAAGCGCTTTCATCTCTGATGGCGTGATAAAAATCAGTAATTCTTGCTGTTTTGTCAGTACTGTGTGATGTGTAAACAATTTACCAAGGACAGGAATTTTATCGGCAACAGGAAGTCCGACCTTTTGGTGTGCGTGCGTTGTTTCCAGAATACCACCAAGAACAATTGTTTGGTGATTTTTAACAACCACTTGTGTTGTAATTTGCTGCGTTTGAATTGCTGGCACCCCTTTAACCGTTAGGGCGCTGACTTTATCTTGATTAAGCGAAATGTGTAATAAAATATGATCATCGGGCATTTGCTTTGGCGTGACTTTTAAGCGCAAAACTGCTTTTTTGAAACTCACGCTGGTACCGCCGCTTAAAGTCATTTCCTGGTAAGGCACTTCAGCGCCAGATTGAATCACGGCTGCTTGATTGTCTAATGTCATGAGCGCAGGACTTGAAATGAGCGAAGCATGACCTTCTTGCTCGAGCGCAGAAATTTGTAAATCCAATAATCGACTTTCTGCTAATTTTGCAATGGTTAGGGTAAATTGACCAGCGTTATCGGTGGTGTCTGGTTCGTCCATGGTAAGCGATGCACTCGAATTTTTTGTTGTGTTGTCTGTTTGAAATAAAATTCCCAGTATCTTTTGATATTCACGGTCAATATTGATAATTTTCGCCTTAATTAAAAATTGCGGCCCTGATTGATCGAGGTGATTAATTAAATGGTGAATGTTGGCAATGTGTTGTTTATCATCCTCGAGCCAAATTTGATTGCTGCGTTGATCATAATTAATTTTTCCTAAGGGTGATAAAATACCAAGTGATTTTTTTGATATAAATGAAACGACATTTTTTGCTTTTGCAAAGTATAATGGGATCCAACAGGTTTGTAATTGAGGGGTGATATTAATACTATTTTTCAGATTGGTAGTTTGAATTTTAGTGGGTTTTAAAAATGGGTCGCGTGCAGGAATGACCGTATCTGAATTGGCGTTACTGTAAATTAACAAAATCGAAAATATTGCGATTGTCAAAAGACGATTTATTGCGTCCTTGATTATGAAAATAAAATTATTCACTGATTATTTACCTTAAGCAACAGTGCATATTGATTTTTGTTTTTTATGCTTAATTTTTCTAACAAAAATGGCCAGGCTGTATTATTTAATTCATCGATTAAATGAAATAAATCTGTATAATTTCCTGATAATTTCACTTGAAAATTATTTTGAGAACTGACAACGGGCGCTGCCTGGATAATTGTAAAGCCAGATTGTTGTGCCGATATCGTTAGCAACTGCAATAATTGATCTGGCGTTTCTGAAGCTTGCATTGCATGATAAAAGTCAGTATTTTTTATTGCCCATGTCGATAATAATTTTTTTGTTCTGTCATCTGCATTTCGTAATATTTTTTTTTGATTATTTTCAGATATTGCTTTTTTCTGTTCTCTTTTTGCAGAATAATAATTATTAAAAGAATTTTCTAAAAAAAAGAAATAGCCAACAAGGAAAATAAAAAGGGAAATAAAAAATGCAATTGTCACTTCAAAAATAAAATGCAGGGTACTGTTGGCACTTTTTTGATATATATTAAATAGGCTCATGATGTGGCTTCAATAGTAAAATGCATTAATGATAATTTTTGATCGTCATTGTGAACCTCAATTAATTGGCTGTTTTTCCAGGGCAAATTTTTCTGAAGGATTGCGTTATATTGATGGATGTCAGATAGCTGATTGCTTACCCCTGTCAATTTTATTTCTTTTTTTGTTAGTGTCAGTGAGTTTAAGGTTATATTGTCTGATATGTTGTTCGCAATGGCTGATAATAGTGCTAAAGAACTTTTATTTTTTTTCACCGCTGCTAATTTTTTTGAATCAACGGATTGTAATTTTTTTAACAATGCAATGTGATTTTTTGCATTCGGTATAATCATATTTTTATTTTTTTGTTTGATTGAATGTGTGGTATCATTTATTTCTTTTGTTTCGTTAATTAAAAAATATTTTATAAAAAATAGCATAACTATCATTGTTAATCCGTATAAAATAAATCGCTTATTTCTGCGCTGAATGTGCTGTTTGCGTTGTATTTCACGCCAGGGTAATAAATTAATCGTTGTTTCATGCTTAATGCTAATCGAATGCAGCATTATTTTTTCTTTGTCAAAATAAACTTGGATGGTTTGAATTAAAGATACGTGAGCAGCGACAGCCGTAATTCTTTGCTTTGATGTGTCGCTTGCGCTTTCTGTTTTATAATCCAGCGATAATTTATTAAGGGGATGGCCAAAAAACTTTTCCGAGTGGGATTTTAAAAACAGTATTATTTCTAGATCTGTTAAATTAGCATCCACTATAAAAACGTGCGTCATGGTGTGTTCAGTGGGCAGTATTATGTATATTGGATTCTTTTGATTGTTAAATTTTAATTGCTGTAACAATCCTGGCAGTTTGTCGATGCTTTCAAAGTCGATTGTTAAAGGGGGATTCACCGTATTGTCCTAAAAAAAGAAAACTATTTTAGTCTGTTTTTTAATATGAGCAATACCGTAGTCCTATGGGCATAGAAACACGTCCCTAAACCCATTTCTACATGTTCCTTAGCGTTTCCTGTGGTAGAATAATCTAAAAAACCACAAAGGATGGTTCACTTTGCTGCGATTATTCCGTCACTGTATTAATAAATTTTTATTGTCATTAATGATTTTACTGTTTCTGATGGCGATTATTTTCGGTGGCCTGTATGCCTATATGGAATTTGCGTTGCCTAACGTGAGCACCTTAAACGATGTGCATATGCAAATCCCACTGCGAATTTACAGTGCAGATAGTAAATTGATTGCAGAATATGGTGCAAAGCGTCGTGCGCCTGTCACGATTAATCAAGTACCGAAACAATTAATTCAAGCAATTTTAGCAACTGAAGACGCCCGTTTTTATTCGCACCCTGGTGTTGATGTTATTGGGGTGATTCGTGCTGCTATTGCTGTAATTACGACGGGTCATAAAGTGCAAGGCGCATCAACCATTACAATGCAGGTTGCGCGAAACTTTTTCTTAACACCCCAAAAAACATACACGCGAAAACTCAAAGAAATTTTATTGGCAATTAAAATTGATAAAACATTCAGTAAAGAAAAAATTTTAGAATTGTATTTAAATAAAGTGTATTTTGGCAGCAGAGCTTATGGTGTGGCTGCTGCTGCGCATGTGTATTATGGGAAATCATTAGATCAATTAACATTGCCACAAATGGCGATGATTGCCGGCTTGCCGCAAGCACCTTCGCGTAATAATCCACTGAATAATCCAACTAATGCATTGGCACGTAGAAATCATGTCTTAGAGCGTATGTATGATGTGGGCTATATTAATAAAGCAACTTATGAAACAGCAATTACAGCACCCATTACTGCACGCTATCACGCTGAGCGTTCACAAGTGCATGCGCCGTATCTTGCCGAAATGGTGCGTGAGTCAGTGATGATGATGTATGGCGTGCGGGGTTATGATTTTGGTATAAAAGTTTATACGACGATTTCATCGCAACTTCAAAATGAGGCGACAGAATCATTACAATCAGGATTGATTGCTTATAGCAATCGCCATGGATTTCAAAAACCCAGCATAAATTTGGGCATTCCAACAGATCAAAATCGCGCCCTGTGGCAAACGTGGTTAGAAAATCAGCCTACAATTGATGGTATGCAAAGGGCATTGGTTTTATCTACGCAAAATAAACAAGCGACTATTTTATTAGGTAGTGGAGATACCACGGTTATTCCCTGGGCTGGTTTGGCGTGGGCAAAACCCGCTTTATCTGGTGGGTATGTTGGTTCGGCACCAACAACAGCGAGTCAAATTTTAACGCCAGGGGATGCAATTTATGTTACGTATTTGAGTGGGCAAAGCCGCTGGCAATTAACGCAAATACCCAAAGTGCAAGGTGCGATGGTCGTATTAAATCCAAGTGATGGTGCGATTTTAGCATTGCAAGGTGGATTTAATTTTCAAATGAGTGCGTTTAATCGCGTATTACAAGCAGAAAGACAGCCGGGCTCTAGTTTCAAGCCATTTATTTACTCTGCTGCGTTTGATAAAGGTTATAGCTTAGCCAGTACAATTAATGATGCGCCAATTATGATTAGAGATTCCGGTGAAAATGCATGGTGGCGCCCGGAAAATGATACGCAACAATTTTATGGCCCAACGCGTTTGCGTGTTGCATTAGCAGAGTCTCGTAATTTAGTATCAATTCGCCTATTACAGGCGATCGGTGTCCCTTACACATTAAATTATTTGCAACGTTTTGGATTTGATTCGAATCAATTGCCGCATCAATTATCATTGGCATTAGGAAGTGGTGTTATTACGCCGATGCAAGAAGCGGCGGGTTATGCAGTTTTTGCAAATGGCGGTTATCGTGTGCAACCTTATTTCATTCAAAAAATTGTGGATGAAAATAATAAAGTGTTGTATGAGGCGACTGTGCCGCATCCACAACAAGTTATTACGGCACAAAATGCTTATTTAATTACGCAAGGGATGCGTGCCGTTATTACATCGGGTACAGGAAGCGCGGCAAAAAGTTTAGATCGCACAGATTTGGCTGGAAAAACAGGCACAACGAACGATCAAGTTGATGCATGGTTTTCAGGATTTAACAGTAATATTTTAGCTACCGTGTGGGTTGGTTTTGATAATAGCAATGATTCATTGCGTGAATATGGGGCAAAAGCGGCATTGCCTATTTGGATACAATTTATGAAAGTGGCATTGGCAGATCAACCTGAAGCAACGATGGCGCAACCTGATAATATTGTCACTGCGCGTATTAATCCAGCGTCAGGTATGCTTGCGTCAGCAAAAGAAAAAAATGCAATTACGGAAGTGTTTCAGCAAGGAACGGTTCCAACACAGTATGCAAACAATGCCTCTGCAACAGGCACGGTCGTTGCCTCTGCGGTTGCTGTTTCAGCTGCAAGTGGTGGTGGGCATGTTGCATCAGGAGATGATATTTTTTAATGCTGTTATATACTTAGGATCTAGGTTAAAACACGCCTAGCCAAGCGAGCGTTGATTTTTGCTGTGGAAATATTCTTTCATATGTTTCAATTTTTGAAATACAGTCTTTCAGACATTGCGTATAATTAATTTTTTCAATGGATGATTTGTTTAATTTGCTTATTTCATTGTTTGGAGTTTGACTGGATTCTATCAACTGTTTGATTTCTTCAGCCGATTCACAGTCAAAAATTCCATCCATTAAATTTTTTGCATCTGCTCGTTTGGTTTTTATATCTTTCGTTTTGAAATTAAAGTAACTTGAATTACCGCTATTTTCATTTGAAATATTTAAGTGCATGTAAAAACAGATTCTTAAAACAACTGTTGCTTTTAATTTTTCAATATTAAATGTTTTGTCAACAGAAACACTGTTTAAGATTTGATATTCTTTTGTGTTTAATCCTTTTAAAAAATGTAGTTGCTTAGAAAAATGCAGCTTTGCCATTATCTTAAAAATAACATCAGCTGTTTTTGCGATACTCTTGGCCAGGTTGTTGAAGGCCGGATCTCTTGGTGCATGCGTTAAACAATAAAAACCCGTACTGCTTTTATGTCTGTCCGCTGTTATTTTCTTGGAAAATCCGACTGCTAGCTGATCTGCACTACATTTCTCAATTAATTTAAGCGCAAGCGTTATCATTTTTGTAAAATTCTCAGTTAAATTATCAAAACCAACTGCGCTATTTAGCGCAAGTATCAGGTAATTAAAAGCTGTAGTGATGGTATTATTGAAAGATGTTACATTCCTAAAAAGCTCTGCCGCTATCTGATCAGCATCACATTTCTCAATTATTTTAAGCATAAGTGTTGTTATTTCTGTAGCATTCTCATCTGAGTTGATAGCGGCATTACTCAATGCGTACATCAAGCAGTAAAAACCCGTAATGTTAGAATTAACCTTCAGAATTGTTTTTTTGAAAAATTCTGCTGCTATCTGGTCAATGCTACATTTTTCAATTAATTTAAGCACAAAGCTTGTTGTTTTTTTAATACTCGCAGTTGAGCCTTTGTCAATAGTCAAATACAGTGCTCTCATTAACCAATTAAAACATGTCATACCAGCATGGGAGCCCGTTGTTATTTTCATAAAAAATGGTGTCGCTATTTGGTCGGTAGTGCATTTCTCAATTATTCTATCTGCAAGCGTTCTTATTTCTGTGATATTTTCGTCGGCTAAGTCACTGGCAACAGCATTCTGTAATGAGCATATCAACCAGTAAAAACCGGTAGAGCCAACAAAATCACCGCGTGTTACTTGCTTGGAAAGTCCTGCTGCCATCTGATCAGCACTGCATTTCTCAATTATTTTAAACGCAAGCACTGTTATTTTTGTGGGACTCACAGCTGAGTTTTTCCTGATCGCATTGCTTAGCGCACCCATTAACCAGTAAAAACCCGTATCGCCAGTATTAATATCCGCCTGCTTAGAAAGTCCTGCTGCTATCTGGTCAGCACTACATTTTTCAATTATTTTAAGCGTAAGGTTTGCTATTCCTGTAGCACACTCAGCTGTGCTTGTAAAAACTGCCTCACTTAGCGCATTTATCAGCCAGTAAAAACCCGTACTACTGGCATACTCGCCCGTTTTTATTTCTTTGGAAAATCCTACTGTTAGCTGATCTGCACTACATTTCTCAATTAATTTAAGCGCACGCGCTGTTATTTTCGTAATAATCTCAGTTGCGTTTTTTGAGGTCGCACTGTTTAGCTCATACATGGATATATAAAGATCCATGTTCCCATAATTTTTTTCTAAAAAATCATCAGCAAGTTTTTTCCTTAATTTTTTGAGTGAATCGTAACATAATAAATAATCAACTTCTTCAGCTAAGGTAATGCTGCCTGTTTTGGTAAGCTCCATCGCTGCAACGTAATGCAGTAATTTTTCTTTTGCCGCATTATTTAAGTCATTTTGTTGCATTTTAAGTGTGTAAAAATCAAAATTAGGATAAATTGAAATAGGGACAGTAATCTGTTTTTGGCCTGGATATTTTTCTTCTAATCTTTTCTGCAAATCAGCTGCACGAAGCTGCGCTAATAAACGACTTTCTAAATTATTTGAAAATACTGTAATATGCGCTGAACCATTTAAATTCCATTTTAAGCCTGCTAATAATTCATTATAGCTTTCTAGGTTTTCTCCTCCGGCCGCCTCTAAAGCTTTTAATGAGGTGTGATAAAGCTTATCTCGTATTTGAATATTCAAGTAAGTTTGTGCATCTTTATACGTATGAAAATCTTTAGCGCGAGCATGCGTTCCAACATCGTAAACCGCCATCGTCCAAAACAAACAATCCTCTGGTGTAAACGAAACACCGACTAATAATTCTTTTCTATTGTCTTTATTCCATCCGAAAACGGGTGGAGTATAACCTCCTTTAGGATTGGCGTATGAAACAGATTGTTGTTTGGTAACCGACATTTTTTCTGTTAACGAATAAAGCGGATTTGATTTACGTTGGGTTGCTGGGTCTTTGGCTGTTTCAACCACTTCATATTGCGATGTTTTAGAATTTAATCTTATTGTAAAAGGAAGGCGATCGCATTCCACGCGTTTTTCAAAACGGGTTTGCGGGTTTTCAGGATTTACCAATTCCTCAGCAAATTTCTCCCAAAAACCCATTTCATCCGCACGGATGCTTTTGAAAATTCGACCTGGATCTCTATCATGACGCATACTATAATCTCGTGGTTTTATTTCTTGTATCCTCCTAATCTGCTGGTAGTTTAATAGGTAAAGCTTAATGAAATCTTAATTCACCAAACTCAGCAAATTAATTTGGTGAGGGATCACGGTGATTTCACCAAAGTTTAAAAACCGACCATCGCAACTGGCATCTCTACCTGACAATCAGTTATAAAAGCTATTTAAAAAAATTCCCATAAAAATAACCAATCCCACCCATTGATTATTTAAAAAAGCCTGAAAACAGTGTTGCGGGATGCGTGTTACAATTAATTTTTGTTGATATAAAAATAGTAAACTGCAAATAAAAATCGCGCTGAAAAACACCCATGTAAATGATAATAAAAACCCGAGAAAGCATAATAAAATAATCATAGTTAATTGAAATAACCCAATAATGAGTCGATCTTGTTTCCTGAATAAAATGGCGGTTGATTTAATACCTATTTTCACATCATCATCGCGATCAACCATTGCGTATTGTGTATCATAAATAATTGTCCACAAAATATTAATTAACATGATTAATATGGCGATGGATGGTACATGATTGATTTCAGTGGCAAATGCCATGGGAATAGAAAACGAAAATGCAACACCTAAAATAAATTGCGGCCAATGTGTATAACGTTTCATAAAGGGATAGGCAATGGCTGTTATTACTGCAAAAAAAGCGAGCTTAAGGGTAAGTGAGTTTGTGAATAACACCAGTGTAAATGCAATCAAACATAATGCTGAAAATAAAGCAATCGCTTCACACGCCAGTATTTTTCCTGACGTAAGTGGCCTATTTTTTGTGCGTAGCACGTTTGAATCATATTTTCTGTCGGCAAAATCATTAATAACGCAGCCGGCACTGCGCATGACGATAACGCCTGCGATAAAAATAAAAAGATCTTTAACGCTGGGAAATCCGTGTGCAGCAATCCATAATGCCCACAATGTTGGCCACAATAATAATAAAATGCCGACGGGCTTGTTTAAACGCATTAATTGAATATAAGAATTTATGCGCATAGTTTCTCAAAAAATGGCGGTAAGAAATTTTCAATAATTAATAAAGGTTGTTGTTTAAAATAAAAAATACTGTGTCGCGTCCAGTTGTTTTCTGAATTTTTATAAAAGGTAAAATCAGTACGCATGAGTTTTTTGTCTTGAAATAAAATATCACCGATAGATTGATTTTTGATATTTTTTAATTCTCGTGTGTTATCTGTGATTGATGTTTCAGGGATAATGACACTGCAGGGAACCCAAATTTCATTTTCATATCGCCACTCCATGCGGCGAATCCAAGTTTTTATGGTGCGATCAATTGAAAGTGCTGCTAAGGCCAGATTATCTGCCGTTCCCCAGCCATCATAAAATAAATGATGGGTGATTTTATTGTGTGTGAATTCACGCAAACGCTTTGTGAGTGACTGTGGACTTTGCAGCCAATCACGTTCGATATTGTTTAAAGCGTTTAGAAGTGTATTCATTGAAAATGGGCATTCACTCAGAAATTTTTGGCAATTGTTACATGATTGCTGGTGTAGGGAAAGTGTCAGTGTAAATCGACACTGACACTGATCATTGAGACCATTAGCGTGACACGATAACCGGTGTACCAATATTCAAGAAATCTTGGTTTAACCACTTAGCGTCATCAAAAAATAATCGAACACAGCCGTGACTGGCATTGTAGCCGGGCAATGTTGAACCATGTAATGCAAAGCCACCATGAAAGTGCATGCAGTAGGGCATTGGTGCGCCGCCGCGTGTTTCAACGGGGAATTTAGATGATTTGCAATCCTCACCTTGTTTACGATAAATTTTGAAGTGACCTGTTATTGTGTTGCATGAGCGTCCAACATCAGGGCAATAGCCTCGCCCGCCTGAAACTGGCCCCCAATGCACTAAGTTTCCTTCTGCGTCATAAGCGCCGAATGCTTGCGATGTTAGATTCACCACCAATGCCTTTTTGCCGTTTGTATTACGGTGCTCTGGGAAAGGGGATAACTGTTTCTCTGTTATGCTGCCTAAATTGGTCGGAACGACGATCCAAGTACGGTAGCGCAGAGGCATGTTGGTTCGATTCAGTTTCATAACTATTTCTCTTTCGCTTGAATTAGGAAACATTTTATTCCATGTGTCGCCATGTCTTACTTTTATGCATTTAAACCCACTATAGCCACACAAGTTTTGACCATAATAGCGTTGTGCCAAACTGTTTGTGCTAAATGTCAAACCACCTACTAAAAGTGCCGCCGCTAAAGCAGAAACGGTAATATTAATTTTCATCTCTATTTCCTCACGTTGGTTAGGGTTGGTTTATACATTTCAGTATAGTGGGTATTCTCATTTTTTCCTTTTTTGTTCATTTATTTTGAGATTTTAACCAAATTTTGGTCAAAAGCACGCTGGCAAGCCGTTTCCGGCTGGATAAACTTTACTCAACCTACCTGGTTGTTAATATTACCTTAAGCTAGCTTCGGTAGAATATAGGTAATTCAACCTGCTATATCATAACGGAGGCAACTTACATGTCCATTTTTTCGGAAACCATGACCAAAGCAATCGGTGATTATCGATTTTTATTGCGTCGATATTTGAAACAAGCCGAAAGAATGGCAAAATTACAAAAGTTCAAATTGCGAGATTCGGCTATCTATAAAAACGATTTGATGCTGTTTGAAACAGGTCACGCAATTGTTGTTGATATAGAACAAAACATGGAAACAGCCAATCAAGGCTATTATTCTTATTCTGGCATACAAGAATTTTGCAATTATTTGAAATCCTACTTAGAAAACTATCATATTGAAAATGGTCAAGTGGTGCATCGAGCTCAAAAGGCCTCGCGCGCATTGCTCGAAGCTATTCAGTTAACAACAAAGCCGCGTGAGCAACTTGATGAATCGGTAGCTCAGAAATTACATGAGTGCAACGAAACGGTTGTGGATTTTGGCTCAAGTGAACAATGCGAGCTGCAAATGCAAATTTTAGAACGACTTCAAGCCGACAATCCGGGGTTTTACACCGACATCATTGCGCATTTGGAATCGCTAATGCAGTCTAACGGTTCTGAGGGTGTTGAAGAATGATGAAAACAGTTGTTGTTGGCATCATTGTAGCGATCTACCCCGTTGCATCAAAATAAAATCTTACCGAAGCACTGATTCGTTGCATCATAATTCACCTTACCGAAGGTGAGGGGATTTTTAGTTAAAATACACATCCT
>MGXX01000074.1:14302-20136 GCA_001801515.1 Gammaproteobacteria bacterium RIFCSPHIGHO2_12_FULL_38_11 | reverse complement strand
TCAAAGCTACCAAGCTACCCAATTTTCCCAACTTAATAACGGGTTCAGTTGATAATGATATTGTTTTGGAAGGATCTCTGATATCGAATGTAAAATAACCCGTTTGACTAAGATTATCAGCATTTCGACCTGAAAAATAAACTTTAACTATTCCGTTACCGATTGCTTCAGCCACAGGAACCCATGCATGCGTTTGCATCCAATCATACGAACAATCTGGTTTAAAGATAAGACCTTTTTTAATCCATTTCATTTCATTACCTCATTATAAATACGCTCTACGGCACTACCATCAAAAAATTGTTGCGCAACTACTGACATCTTTTGTCGCGCTGAATAATTTTCCAATAGTGACACTATTTTTTTGAAAATGTTTTTTTTTGTCAAAAATTTTGAAAATGGACAATGAATTGCACTACCCATACTTAAAAAATCCTGTATCGGTTTACTATCATGATCAAACTGTGACATCAGTAATGCCGGTGTACCAACAATGGCAGCTTCAAATTTGATGGTGCCCTCGCCAACAACAGCAATATCAGCCCATGAAAGCAACTCACCAATTGAATCACTGAATTCAATTAGTTCCACATTCTTCATCTGCGCAACCAACTCAACAATTTGCTTGCGCAGGCAATCTTCCATTGTCGGGCCTAAAATCACTTTAATTTTTAACTGTTTTATACTGTTGCGTTGAAAAGCCATTAAAATATGTTTTGTCACGCCTGCGGTATCGCTGCCACCAATAAATATCAACACTCGATTGGCGATTCGTCTGATCATGCGCCGTTTTTTAGTTTGAGCCGCAACACTGGGATGACAAATAAAATATTTTGTTCCTGCTAAAATAGTGCAGTGTCGATTATCTTCACGTTTTTCCAATAATGGATAAATGGAGTTGCCAATTACGGCTACGTGACTGGTAAAAATGGTTAAACGATTATCTTCTATACTGATAATGCGCAATCCCTTTATTTTTCGCAAATTTTTATGATAACGCGCTAATTTGCTGGGTTCTTGAAGGACAGGCGTACTCACTAGATCAGTAATCAAAATAGCGCTTTTAGTTTCTCTAACCAATTTTTTTATCGCAATCAATTCATCTTCTTCACTCAGCGTCTGCGTTAACTTAAATAGATGCCATCCTTTATTTTGCAGCATTGGAAACACGGTATCGCTGCCAGGATAATCTCGAAAAATAAGAATGGGATTTACTTTGATTGGTAGCCCGCTTGCAAAAGCAATACAACGCATCACATGCCCGGTTCCTAGGGCATGCGACACATCTGCTCGAAATAAAATAGGGACGGCATCAAGCATGGACGGGTTGTGTTGCAAAAAAATATTTGTTTTTGATCTTCTGAGCAACTGGATCATCTGCTGTTAAGACTTTTGCCCTGTCTGCCAATACAACTGAACCGGATGGCACATCAGTCACAACAGAAGTATCCATGGTAATAAAACAATCACTGCCCACCTTGCAAAAATCACGTAACGTTGCATTCACCCCAATAAAAGTTCGCTCACCAATATCACAAAAACCGGACATACAAATATGCGAAGCAAAATAAACATGATCTCGAATGATGCTGCCGTGCCCTAAATGATTACCACTCCACAGCATCACATTTGAACCGATTTTAACGGTAGGCTGAATGGTTTGATTTTCTAGAATAAAACAATTATCTCCAATCGTTAAATCAGGCCAATAAGCTGATTTAGAGCAAACATATGAAGCCAATGTATAGCCCGCTTTTTTCGCCAGATAATATTTTTCAGCACGCGTCTGATTTAAACGCATAAAAGACAATCCGACATGCATTTCATACAAGTTAGGCGGATAATGCTGTTTTATTCGGCTAAAAGGTAATAATGGCAACCCCAAGTAAGTATTGTCTGTTACAAACTCATCATCTGCCGTAAAAGCCACTACTTCATAGTCACTATCATGTGTAAAATAAAAATGTGCCATACGGCCAATTTCACCCGTACCAAAAATAACCAGTTTTTTTGTTTTATTCATTGAATATTATACTCCGCGATCCTTAAGTAAATCCCAAGTTAACGCTGTACCATAAGAAATATCTTTGACAACTTTCATGCCAAGCACTGTTTCATAAAATGTAACAGGAATGCCAAACCCAGGTCTTTTAGAAACTGTATTGTCTCTTGTTAACACTTCTCCAGCTTTTAAATCTTTTACGATAAATAAAGAACGACGCGCAAGCTTAGCATTTTCTCCTGAGCTCACACCATAATGAATTCTGCCTATACTATGCGAAGCAATAGTTGTTTCTTCAACCAATCTTTTTAACTCACTGGGCTCCAAAGAAAAAGCACTATCAACACCACCTTCTTTTCTTGATAGCGTAAAATGTTTTTCTATTAATACAGCACCAAAAGCCACGCTTGTTACAGCAACTGCCGTACCCAATGTATGATCAGATAAACCAACAAAACAATGAAACAATTGACTCATGTGTGAAATAGTTGAGAGGTTGGCATTTTTAGGATCTGCCGGATAAGCAGACGTGCATTTTAATAAGATATAATCACGACAACCCGCTTGAATAATGGTATCGACGGTATTTCCTAATTCAGCAATGGTCGCCATGCCAGTTGATATAATCATGGGTTTGCCGGTAGCCGCTACTTTTTTCAATAAAATAGTATCTGTATTTTCAGGAGACGCTATTTTATAGCAGGGGCAATCTAATGATTCTAAAAAATCAACGGCTGTCACATCAAATGGCGAACTAAAACAAAGTAATCCCAATGTTTTACACAGATCAAAAATGGGCTTGTGCCATTCCCAAGGTGTATGCGCTTCTTGATACAATTCATAAAGATTACGGCCATGCCACAGATTAGTGGGATCATCAATAGAAAATGCTTTGCTTGTGCTGTTAATAGTAATCGTGTCTGCCGTGTATGTTTGTAACTTCACCGCATGTGCACCCGCTTGATAAGCAGCTTCAACTAATGCAAGCGCGCGATCCAATGATTGATTATGATTACCAGACAGTTCAGCCACAATGATTGGCGGCTGATTTTGCCGAACAGTTAAATTCCCTAATTGAATAGTCTTCACTCGTTATGTATCTCAAATTTTGTTGGGAAATCAACGGTAGCTTTTTTAAATTCTACTTTGTGATTCAGATTAAAATATCTTTTAGCATATTCCCTAGCGCCAAGGTCATTATATCTAATGTTGAGTGTAAATCGAATTTTGTCTGAATGATTGATTCCAGAACGGTGCAAAGTAAATAATGAAAAAACCAAAATTTGTCCTAACTTAATCGTTGCCGGAACATAATTAGCTGCATAATTGGCCGAATCTTGCAATGCATAGGGATTTTCTATTTGACGCAATGTGCCAGGCTCAATAAAATTATTCAGATTATCGCTTTCAGTAATCATGCCATTCAAATGGGAACCGGGTGCAACTTCAGCAGTGCCATTATCACATGATACATCCTGAAGCGGGATCCACACAGTAATAGAATTCATCGAACCTTGATGTGTCGGATAATCCTGATGAGGTTGCGTCGGACGCGAACCTTGGCCATGCGGCAAATCAATACGCGTCGTAATGGGGTTGCACAAAGCAGGTAATACAATGCCTGCAATTTGCTGAATAGATTGCATCGTCTCGCCGATCAACAGATTATAAAGCTCGGGGAGTTGACGCGTTTGATCATATCCCGCCAACCACACTTTTCTCAAAGACTCGTCCTGATACAATCGAATAATATCGGCATCATTTCTAACACGTTCATTGGTGTTTGCACGAAAGGCAAGGTCCCAAAGATTAATAAATCTTTCTCTCAGTGCTTTTAATTTGTCAGCCAAATCGGTATTAAGATAAAAATATCCATTTTCTAAATAAAATTGACGGAGTGCGTCGATATTATTGTGTGCCTCTGCTCTTTGGATTGATTCAATCATTGCGTTAACCTCCAGTTGACAGGATTAATATACTGCTCATTATCTGTGGACGCAAAAGAGAAATCGATCACGGCATTGGGCGTATTATTGTACGCGCCAATAATTTGATTAAATTCCATCTCTGATGTAACACCCACGATCATACGATCAATTTCTTTTATCTGCTTAACAAACAATATTGCTGCCTGCAAAGGCGATAATACCAATTTGGTAATGGCATTAAAATAAGATTGTAAATGCGAGGCAAATGGATTAAAAAAAGTATTCAATTTCGTCACATCCATCAACAACAATCCTTGTAAAAAAATGGATCGTACGTGAATTTCAATCTGCCGTTCTTTTAATTTCTTTAAATGCCCGCTTTGTATTAATCGCTGATCCAACACATTCAGCGGTAATTGAATAATATCAATATCATGATAGCGATCCAATAACCGATCAATTTGTTGTGCAGAATACACAGATGCACCAATTTTATGGACCCTACCGCACGACTTCAACTCTAACAGTGCATCCATTAGGTAATCACTGCCGGGCTTTAATAAATCATCTGCTTGGTGCACGAGTAATCCATAACAACCACTTCTATTTAAATTCAAAATGGATTGTTGGAAAGTATTTTTCAACGAAAGCGCATGCATCGCAGTTAATACATCATATTTTAAAAAAGAAGGGGTCTTAGTGACAACATTAAAATAATCGTTATGCTGCGCAACCGTTCCCAATACTTTTTCGCTATCACCATATTGTGATGCGGTATCTAATAAATTCACGTCATGTTGTTTTGCTACAGCAAGAATAGATTCAACCTGCGTCTGTGAGACACGACCAGAAACGTTAGAAACACCGTAATCTAATCCAAACTGTACCGTACCTAAGCCCAATTTCATTATGTATTTCTTATTTTAAACAACGGTTCTAACGGTTTGCATTGTAACAATTCCGTTAAATTTTTTTGCGCATTCGCCAAAGACAACTGCGCAAACACTTCATCATATGCCATCAATAATGCATTAATATCTGATTCGTTGTGCGCATAACTCATGCAATGCACGCCCAACGTCAAAATACCGCGCCGTAATGTTTCTTGCAAAAATAATGTTTTTAATTCCCAATTTTTATAAACAGACGTGTCTTTGAATATTAAAAAAGAACAAGCACCATAGCCACTAATGGAAAGGTGTGATTCTATATTGTGTTTTATCAACAATGTTTTAACGCCCTGCATTAATTGATTGCCTAATGCATTCAATGCCGCTGTCACATTTTTATTTTGAATTTTAGATACGGTAGCAAGCGCTGCGACCAAAGATATCGTCTCACTGCCAAAGGTAAACGAGAAAAAAACATCTTCAGCGCATTTCATGATTTCTTTTTTTCCAACGACAGCAGAAATAGGATAACCATTTGCCATGCCTTTACCAATTGCAGCCAAATCTGGCGTCACACCAAAACGTTCTTGTGCACCTCCATTAGCGCATCTAAAACCGGTGACCACTTCATCAAAAATTAAAACAATTTTATAGTGATCCGCAAGCGCTCTCACTTCTTCTAAAAATCCTGGCTTTGGTTCTTCTACATTTAATGGTTCAAAAATAATTGCGGCGAAATCATTTGGATTTTTTTCTACTATCGCCTTCAACGAAGCTATATCGTTAAAAGTAAATTTATGAGTTAACGCCTGTGTGCTTACAGGAACACCTAAATTTCTGGTGGTTGATCCAATGTACCAATCATGCCAGCCGTGATATCCGCCAACAATAATGTTTTCTCGTTTTGTGTAAGCACGCGCCAAACGAATCGCCGCTGTTGTTGCATCAGAACCATTTTTTCCAAACCTTACCATTTCCGCACAGGGCACCATCTCAATAATTTTTTCTGATAGT
>MGXX01000074.1:14089-14287 GCA_001801515.1 Gammaproteobacteria bacterium RIFCSPHIGHO2_12_FULL_38_11 | reverse complement strand
GATGGCAGTGAAAAAGTCACTCCTTTTTTTAACTGAGCGAGTACAGCTTGATCAACGTCTACATCACAATAACCCAACGTAACTGCACCAAGCCCATTAGAAAAATCAATATATTCATTCTCATCCACATCCCATACACGACTACCCAAGCCTTTCATAATATAAAATGGCGATGCGCCTTCTGGGTACTGTGTTTTA
>MGXX01000074.1:0-14079 GCA_001801515.1 Gammaproteobacteria bacterium RIFCSPHIGHO2_12_FULL_38_11 | reverse complement strand
TTTTTTATATCGTAACATTTAGGTTATCCTATCAAAGATTATAAGTATTTTGATAATATGACTCGCCCTCTTTCTGCATAAAAGTTCGTAAACTATCAGTGAATCCTTTCTCAGGTAGTTTTCTAATTCTTTCTTCCATTTTTTCCGCAGAATCCCAATATTTCCCTCTGTTTCCTTTTATCGTCAGGTAATCATCATAAACCATAGCCAACCAGACTCCGTCAGCAATGTCGTGTCCTTTTACACAAGCCTGACGATTTATTCCCTCAACTCGAAATCCAAGTAATTCCATTCTTCGTCCCCAACCAGCTGAAAGGTTAATATGTTGCGCACCAGAAATTTTATTAAGGCCCATTATCTGAAAACCATGCTCAGTAATGCGTGCAATAGCCTCCAGTGATATAAGCGGTGCTTTCAATACATCCACAGCAGAATCTACCACTAAAGCGACTTGAGCACTTTTTTTGAAAAAATCAATTGAGGACAATGAGACAACGCCTAAATATTCTTTTTTATTTGAAATGATCAGCAAAAGCCTTTCTTTGTGTTGTTTTTCGAAAAAATCAACTTGCATGCTAGGATTATTGGGGAAAATGCCTTGCTGCAAATATCGTGTTATTTTTGGATCATTAAACCAAGAATACCAATCAGATTTTTCAGCAAACTCTCTCGTCGGCACACATAAATCTATGTTTTCCCCTGAAATAAAAACATCTAATTGCATATTATGCTCTACATTAAAGAATTATTTTTAAGTATGTGTAAAATTTTTCTAACTGAATCAGCCTTGGCCATTTCTTTTATCGCCGCTACTTTTCCATCAAAAAATTTATCAAGCGCGGTCAGAATGCCCAGATGCCCTAAAGAATCCCATTCATTAATATTCCACACTGAACTTTCTATTGTTACTAACTGCCCATCAAGGTCCAATGCTTTTTGGATAACCGTTAACACTTCTTGCTCGCTTATTGTTCCCATGTTTCCTTCCTTGTAAATTATGCATTATATGCTACATAAACATCTGTAAACCAAAGAGTCATACCAAATTTTTCTGTAATCTGGATAACGCCTTTTTCTTGCAATTTTTTTAATAGCGCGACATGCTGATTCATTTCTTGCGGTAAAGGCCATTCTTCATGCGCTAGACGTTCAACGCGCGAGAACTGTTGATGCGCCACTTTTAATATTTTGTCTACATCCGAAAAAGAAACGATGGGAAAAAATAATTTCCCAAACGGATTTAAATGTCGAGAAGCTTCTTGAATAACCTGCACTATCAATTCTGTTCCATCGATGCCAGAGTTGCATGGCACATTATCAAACCAGGGGGAAATTTTCGCAACGGTCTCTGAAACACCTGAAACATCATCAACAATATAATCAAATTTTTCTTCTTTCCACGGTTCAAATAACGGACCGCATTTTGCTACGATTGGGCAGTTGTATTGTTTGGCATTTATTTCTGCACAATCAACCGCTTCTTTACTCAGATCTGAAACATAAAGAGCGTCTTTCACTAACCCAAGTTGCTGCAGCGAAATTCCCACCACGCCACTACCGCAACCCAAATCAAGTAATTTTCCTGGCTGCGTAATAAAATTTCCCACTGCTTTAACCAACGCTTTGCTCGTTCCCGTTGGCGTAAAAACTCCCTTATGCATCTCTAATTTTAATTCTCTGTTGTTGTTCACTTTAACTAACATATCTTACCGCCTTCAAAATCAAATTCCGCCGTCAATATTAATAGCCGCACCATTAACATATTGTGATTTCATCAAAAATTCTATCGCATTTACAATATCTGAAGATTTTCCCAGTTTTTTAGAAGGAATTTGATTCAAAATGGTTTTCTTTAAATCTTCGCTCAATGTATCGTATAACCCAGCGTCAAAATATCCAAGAACCAACACATTTGAAGTCACATTGAATCGAGCATGTTCTTTTGCCAAAACACGCGACATTCCCATCAATCCCGTTTTACTCGTGGAATAGGCTATTGTTCCAACATTGCCATTCAATGCAATACGAGAAGAAATATGAATAATTCGTCCCCATCGCTCCCGAACCATATGAGGTAATAAAGCCTTAGTCAGAAGAAAATTACCTTTTAAATTTACACCCATGACACGATCCCAATCATCGTCCGGATAATGGGCGGTTATATTATCAATATTTAAGGCAGCAAAATGCACTACAGTTACTTTAGATAATTTGTCGCTCCATTTACTGACAAAAGCTTGGATTTCCGTAGCACTTTCTAAATTTAATTGTTCGTAAACTAATCCTGTATTTGTTAAGGGTTGAGGCTCCGTTTTATTATAAATCCCAATCACTTCATCCATTTTTAAAAGATAAGGCAAAATTTCCTTGCCAATGCCACCTGAAACGCCAGTTAAAATAATCATTCTTCCTCTTCCCACTCAACTAAACAAGCTCCCCAGGAAAGCCCCACGCCAAAACCAACCAGCATAACTAAATCGCCTTTCTTTAAACGTTTTTGATCTACTGCGTCCTTAAGCGCTATCGGAATGGATGCAGAAACAGTATTACCCACTTCTTGGCAATTGATGAAAACTTTTTCTGCTGGCAAATCCAAACGACGAATAATATTATCCATGACCAGTTTACTGCCCTGATGAAAAACAAATAAATCAATATCATTGATGTTTTTTCCGGATTTATTTAACAAATCATTGACACACTTTGGCACTGCGTCCATCGTAAACATCAATATTTCGGCGCCATCCATAAATAATTGTCGTTTTTGATTATTATCTTTCGCCATACGTGCACCACTTAAAGGTACGATCAAGTTTTGATATCCCGATCCATCCGTTCCCATTTCAAAAGGACCTAATGTATCCCTCAAATTAGAGGTTAAAAGGGTAGCTGAAGCGCCATCGCTAAATAAAGGTCTACACGTGCGATCTGACTTGTCGATATACTTGGTATAAGTTTCGCTGCAAATTAACAATCCCTGCTTCGCTAATCCAGCTTCAATCAATGATCCCCCAACAGCTAATCCGTAAATAAATCCCGAACAGCCCAGGTTAATATCAAAAGCCATACAGCTCTTTTTAATGCCTAAACGATCCTGCAAGATACACGCCGTTGTCGGTAAAACATAATCAGGAGACTGCGTGACTAAAATGAGAAAATCAATTTCATTTTTGGATACGCCGGATAAAAATAATTTCTGTGCAGCAAGTACGCCCATATCAGCAGCAGTCTGGTTTTGTTCTGTAATGTGGCGGATTAAAATACCCGTTTTCTTTTCAATATCCTCAATACGCCAATCCGGATTATCTTTCTTAAGATCGCTCCCCTTTTCTGTCCGAGGCGGAAGATAATATGCAGTTCGTTTCAACGTAATTTTCATTTTTACCTACACTGCAAGCCAAGCTTAATCACTTTAGCAAATTCCAAATCTTCCCTATCATTAATATCAACCGCCTTATATCTATCTAACACATAGGAAGCAAACCCTTCATCACCCGCCAATGCATCAGACTGCGCGTGCTCTTTTGAAAACCAAACAAAGGTACCCGTATCAAAATATTTTTTTTCCAAGTCTTGTGAACGCACTTGAAACATATTGGGTTGACATGCATCCAGCACACCAGATTCACGTTGAGAAAACGCCCATTCAATTGGCGCAGGATAAGAAGCAACAGGCAAAATAGAATATTTTTTTTCAAGTGATTCAAATAGTCGATATGAATTTCGTAAATCATCAGGCTCAATTAACGAAGCGGTTGGCAAAATCAAACACACATCATCATAATGCTGTTGTCGTGTTTGATAGGTTTGCAACACCCAACGCACGACAGGCAAAGTGCCAACATAATCATCCGCCAGAACAGGATCTCTCATAAAGTCTACCGAAAAACCCAACGATTCAACGATATTTTTAATTTCCTCACTGTCTGTCGAGACATGAATTTGATCAAACAGCCCACTTTCTTTTGCCACCTGCAATGAATAATAAATAAGTGGCTTTCCGAGAAAATCAACTATGTTTTTGTTTTTGATTCGCTTGCTGCCACCGCGGGCTGGAATAATCGCAATTTTCATCGATCACCACCTGTTGTTTTCACGCATATTTTTTTCAATGTATGAATAACAAAATCTTGATCTTCATTTGTTAAATCATAATATAAAGGCAACGTTATCGCCTGCGCATAATATTGTTCTGCATGAGGAAAATCTCCGTGCTTAAAACCCATTTTTTGATAATAGGGTTGAGTGTGCACAGGAATATAATGTACTTGCACACCAATCCCTGCTTCACGCAATTGTTTGAAAATACTGCTTCTATCTGCAACTTGAATAACATAGAGATGCCAACTTGATTGATCTAAATGATGCTGTAGCGGCAATTGAATAGGTAAATCTGCTAACTTTTCATGATAACGTTTTGCCAAAAAACGCCTACGATGAATGAATTTTTCAAGTTTATTGAGTTGTGTCAAACCCAATGCGGCCTGCAAATCAGTTAAACGATAATTATATCCCAGATCAATTTGTTGATAATACCAATTTCCTTCGGGCGATTTATCCATTTCATCTTGATTTTTAGTCATGCCATGAGAACGCAAACTTTTCATTTTTTCATATAAATGAATCTGATTGGTAACCGCTACTCCCCCTTCTCCTGTCGTCATAATCTTAACCGGATGAAAGCTAAATACACTGATATCGGAATATTTACAGGAACCCACTTTTGTCTCATGATAATCAGCGCCTATTGCATGGGATGCATCTTCAAGCACAAAACAATGATAACGTTTTGCCAGTTGAAAAATTTTCTCCATGTCGCAGGATTGTCCCGCAAAATGAACTGGCATAATAATTTTTGGTAAAGCGCCTTGTTTTTCCGCTTGTTTTAGTTTTTCTTCTAATGCAATTGGGCACAAGTTATAAGTGCGCGGATCAATGTCAACAAAATCAACCTGTGCACCACAAAACAATGCACAATTTGCAGATGCTAAAAAAGTGTTAGGTGACGTCCAAAGCCTATCACCATGACCTAATCCCAAAGCACGACACGCTACATGCAGTGCTGCTGTTGCATTACAAGTACTCACTGCATATTTTGCTTGGACTTGTTTTGCAATGGCTTGTTCAAATTGCTCAATCATGGGTCCTTGTGTCAGCCAATCGGATTGAAGCGCTTGCACCACCGCCGCAATATCTTCATGATCAATATGTTGACGCCCGTAAGGAATCATGCGATTACTTTCTCACCGTAAAATTCATGAATTTCATCTATCGTTAAAAAATGTGGATTGGTTTCTGAGCTATATTCAAAATCATCCTGTTTTATCATTCCTTTTTCACCCAATCGATTCACAAAATAATTCGCTTCACGTGTCAACTTAATACCAGGGCGTAAAATATAATGATCGGAAAATTCTAACGCTAATCTCGCCTCATCTTTGGGACACATAATCTCATGCAATTTTTCTCCAGGACGAATACCAATCACTTCTTGTTGAAGATTAGGCGCTAACGCTCGCGCTAAATCAACAATACGTATTGAGGGTATTTTTGGCACAAAAATCTCACCGCCATACATACGCTCAAAACTACGAAACACAAATTGTATGCCATCTTCCAACTTTAACCAAAATCGTGTCATGCGTTGATCTGTAATGGGCAATACACGCGCGCCTGATTCAATCAATTTTTTAAAAAATGGGTATACAGAACCTCTTGACCCTGAAACATTACCGTATCGCACAACCGAAAAAGTGGTTCGATGGCCCCCGGCAATATTATTTGCTGCAATAAATAATTTATCAGACGCTAATTTAGATGCGCCATATAAATTGACCGGGTTCACTGCTTTGTCCGTCGATAACGCAATTACTTTTTCTACCTCATTTGCCAGTGCTGCCTGAATCACATTCTGCGCACCATACACATTTGTTTTTATACACTCCATTGGATTATATTCTGCTGCAGGAACTTGTTTTAAAGCAGCCGCATGAATAACAAAATCAATACCGCGCATCACTTGTCTTAAGCGTTCAGCATCACGCACATCCCCCAACAGATAACGCATTTGTGGCCCGCTAAAATGCTGGCTCATCTCATATTGTTTTAACTCGTCACGTGAAAATACAACAATTTTTTTCGGTGTGTAATGCTCCAGCAGCATTCGCACACATTGCTGTCCAAATGAACCCGTGCCACCGGTAATTAAAATGGATTTATTATCAAACATAGCGGTCTTCCTTGCGAAAATGAAAGTTAATACTGAGTGCTAACGCTACCGCCATAGGTGCGAAACGGTGAAAGATGCGGATTCCCACAAGCTCTCATTATTCGTGAAGTCGGCGATAAGTGAAAAATTTCCCAATTTTTCAGCATTTCAAAACCACTGTCACTTTCGAAAATATTTCTAACATGGGTTGCATACGCTAATCTAGCGCTATCAATTGGATTGGGGATAGTACGATGCAATGTTAAGGAATGAAAAATCAAAATATCTCGATCCGAACAATTACTAGAATCGATGGTATGTTGCTCTGCATCTTCAGGCATAAACACGGGCTCTCGGTTTCGATGAGGAATATGACCCCAGAGATGAGAGCCCTTAATAATTTCTAGTCCGCCAGAACCTTCTGGAAAGATCAATGGCGTCCACAATACATACGATCTATACCCAGCGCCACTCCAAAATTCCTGATGAAATTTTTTAACTAGGCGGAAATTGGTAACATCTTTAAGATTAACAGGGAGCTCACATTCAGCTAAATAAGCTAAATCGGGGCCGAGTAATTGAAGTAAAAAATTAAAAATATCGGGTATCAATAATATTTTGTGTGGTATTTGAGAAAATATCAGGTGGCGACGTATGGCAACATTCACTTCATAAGGTGGAATTGTTTTTATCAGCGTCATGTATTGTTGATTAAATGAATCATTCTGTTGTGCACCCAAAGCGACCAATGCATCATGAATATTTTTTTTAATCAGTCGAGATAAATCGGGGGAAATAATGTTTTTGAAATGCACATATCCATCTTGCACCATGCGCTCTTCAAAGCGGGCTGATACTGTTGAAATTTCTGATTCCTGTAACAAAATATTCATCCTTGGTTAAGAGGGCGCATAAAAAGCCCACATTATCGCGTACACACTCCCCGTTTATGTCAGGATGATTCTAGGATCATCCTGGTAGAATCGCAACTAAAAAATGATGCTCGAATAAAAACAGATTATTGTTTCCATAATACTCTTTCAGTATAGTGATTATTATTGCAATAAAACGTAGGTTATTAAAATACCATGAAATTTGTATACAAAAAATTAACATCCATTATCGTGAATTTAAAAAATGAAAAGCGTCAAAATGGATTGCGTGCGGTCTTTGCTTATATTAGCAAAAGAATCAAATACTACGTTTCCAGCACGTTAAATTTCATATTAACACTGCCCCTTGCATTGTTCATAATAGGGATGAGGCCATTTTTAAAAATACATTTTGTCATGCTACTATCGTCACGCATTGGACACTTCTCAGCAAATGCTGAATTTATGTTATTAGATCAGCTTGAAAATCTGTACGAAAAAAGGAAATTATATCTATTTTATCAAGAAACCATGGTGTGCAATGCACAGCTATCAAGAATGTGGAAAAGAGTGCTGCCGATTGTACCACTTCCCAGGCTGTGTCATAAATTAGATAAGACGTTGGGTATTTTACTGGGCGAGATATATCGGAAGGATTCTGTCAAAGCATTTGAAAGCTGCAAACTGGGACGAGATCATCAACAGCTTTTAGAAAAACGTGACATGCCATACCTCTACTTTACGCCTCGAGAAATACATAAAGCAAAAAAAATATTAAATAGCATGGGGCTACAGAATAATCAGCCTTTTGTTTGCATACTGGTTCGTGATGCAGGATATTTAGATTATCGCGCACCCGGTAAAAACTTATTTAGACATCATGATAGTCGTAATGCTGCTATTGGTAATTATTGTGAAGCGGCATTATTTTTAGCAAAAAAAGGGTATATGGTTTTTCGCATGGGAAAACACGTTACCAAACCATTTAACGTCAATCATCCCAATATCATCGATTTTGCGAATCATCCAGAGCGCTGCGACTTGCTTGACATCTATTTAGCCGCACATTGTCACTTTATGATTTCAACCTCAACTGGACTAGATTGCATCTCGCAATTATTCAAAAAACCAGTATTGTTTACTGATTTATTTCCGCTATTGTGCCAGTTACAATTTTGGTATCCCTGTCTATTGTTTATTCCAAAAAAAATTCGTTACCGCGATACAAAAAAAATACTTTCTTTTAAAGAATTAGAAAAAGAATTTCCAAACATAACAGATGTCACTACTCACAGCAGACTTGAAGAAAAAAATACAGAAATTCTACCCAACACACCACAAGAAATACTGGATGCTGTGATTGAAATGGAAGCGCGAGTCAATCATACCTGGGTGGAAACCGATGAAAATCTCCATCTACAAAAAATACTTTTACAAAACAGTTTTCCATCAACCATTTTTGTTGAAGAACTACGTTACGCATTAGACAAAATAAAAGTGAAGATCGGCAGTCAGTTTATACAAGAAAATACAATCTTGCTTGGAATGGCGCAAAAGGAATCTAACGAAATTATTGCATGAAACAGATCAAAACAAAAACTAACTTCCTGATTCTGACAAAATTAGACGGATTTCAAGATTTATCACAACCCTGCATTTATTTGGAAGAATGGTGTATACCTGATAATGAGAAGCAATCTTTCGATCACAACAAAGAAATCGTATTTGATCATCCCGCATTAAGAAGGATCGATTCACGCCATAGTTTCAATTTCACAGCTAAAATCTATGAAAGATTATTGCCAAAACTATCACAGTGGCTCAATACAACACACCATGTTAACTATTCCCTGCAATACTGGCGCATTGTGATTGGCCCATTCTTGCTGCACTATATTCAAACCCTTTATCAACGCGTAGTTATTTTAAAAAAAGCACACGCCTTACATCACAATCTAGACACAATTGGCATCACTCCTGAATCATTTATTACTCTCAATAGCACCGCTGATTTTTTATATTGCGCCGGATATAGTGATGCTTGGAATCATCAACTATTAACACAAATTTGGAATATTCTTTTTAAACCCATGACTCGTTATAAAAATAATCACTGGGATTTAGAATCAGACAAACTGCCATCAAATAGTAATCGCGATCATTGTTATTCATTAAAAGCTAAACTACTAATTAATTTAACCACTTTTTTTGTTAAGTTGTTTAGAAAAAAAATAGTTGGGTTATGTGGCACGGATATTATATTTTGCGGGAAAAAAAATCTTCTTAAATTAATCCTGCTATCTAAGCTTAGAATAATTCCTATTTTTATTCATCAAGATAAAAAAACACCCAATCAAAATAAAAAAAGTGGTAACAATGACATTCGAAGACAGCTAGTCACACTGGAAAACGAAAGCCGTTTTTCCCGCTTAATTTTAGAAACGTTAATCGTTAATTTGCCGCTTGATTTTTTAGAAAATTATAATGATGTCGTCAAACGCAGTGCTGCTTCTTTTCCCTATCAACCCAGTGTTATTTTTGCGATTGGTTGGCTAGACAATGCGCTCATGCAATGCTGGGCAGCCCAATGTGCCGAAGCAGGTTCTAAACTTGTGTCTCTACAACATGGCGGTACCTACGGGCATTTTGAGTATCACACCCACGAACAGTTAGAGCGAAACAACACGGATATTTTCATTTCATGCGGCTGGATCGATAAAAATGTTATTGCTGCACCCGTGATTTTAACGTCAGAATTAATTAAAGAAGCAGTGAACAATAATACAAAGCGAGATAAAATTTTATGGACGATTACGCCTTGTGGTAGCACATACCCTTTTTTTCTACCATTCTTTTCCGCACAAAAATCAACTGGCTATATTGCTTGGCAAAAACGTTTTTTACAGGCAACAGACTGTAATATTCTGCATAACATCACCATAAGACCAAAACCAGGCCATAAAATACCACCTCATTTTCAATCAGATTGGAAAACGATAAAAATTGACAGTGGCAATAACAAAGAAACTTTTTTTGAGCGGTTGCAAGATACAAAAATTTTGATTGTTGACAATTTAAATACAACCTTTCTTTATGGTCTCGCTCTCAATATCCCAACCATTTTATTTTGGGATAAAAAATTTTGGCCAATCCGTAATAACGCAAAACCCCATTTTAAGCTATTACATGAAGCAAAAATTTACCATGCAACTCCCGAATCAGCCGCTGAATTTTTAAATGAAATGGCTGATAATCCCACTGCATGGTGGAACAGCAAACCAGTACAAGAGGCTAGAACAATATTTTGTGATACCTACATGCATACTTCAGAACATTATCTGAAAGATTGGAAAAAGATCTTACTGAATATTCAAACAAATACTTTCTCATAATCTATCATCGCTTGTGATAAATTCGCATGCGAACCCACATCTAGCCAATATTCTTGAATTGGAAACGTCGCCACAAATTGATTATTTTTTACTAATTCCAACAAAAGCGATGGCATATCATAAAATGTGTTTTTTTGCGGAAGATGACTCAAGACTGTGGGATTAAGAATATAAATTCCGGCATTGACAAAATAAGATTGCGTTGGTTTTTCATGGATACCCAATAAATTATGCTGATGTTGATCGATTTGTACTACACCATAGGGAATCGTATTTTGATATTGCCGCACACAAATGGTTGCAACTGGTTGATATGAATTTTGAGTATGAAATTCTAAAATTTGCTCGAAATTTAAATTGGTCATGATATCTGCGTTAACAACAAAAAAAGGTAATTGCGGAATTGATGGCAACAAATTTAAACTTCCCACCGTACCCAATGCCTGATTTTCATAAAGGTATTGAATATCCACACCCCATCGTTCACCCGATCCAAAATAGTGTTGAATCATATCTGCTTTATAATTGACTGAAAAATAAAAATGGACAAAACCCTGATTGATAAAATTTTCGAGCAAAATTTCAAGAATGGGCTTATTACCCACTTTAACTAATGGTTTTGGAAAATCTAATGTTAATGGATGCAAGCGCGTTCCCAATCCACCTGCCATAAATATCACCGGATTATGCAACTGTTTTTTAGCACTTAAATGATTTAATGTTTCTAACCCAACGACTCGGTGATTGTCATCTACAATCGGTAAATGCAAAATAATCAAATTTTGCATTTTAATTAATAACTGCTCTCGTGTTTGATTTTCATAAGCAATTTTTGGATTTTTATTCATGATAGTTGAAACAGGCGCTTCTAAATTTCCCTGTCTCAATAAATGTCTGCGTATATCTCCATCCGTAATAACGCCCAACAAAACGTTATTGTCATCTACTACCAATAACACACCAAGCGCTTCTTTATTGATTGTCTCAATGGCAGAAATAACAGAATAATCTGGACGAATTAATACACGATGCCAACTATCCTTGTTTATTGTCATAACCATTCCATTTTAAAATATTTTTGCCGGCACTCCAGCCACACGAGAATGAGCAGGCACATCTGAAATCACCACCGCGCCCGCCGCAATCACAACGTTTTCACCAATTTTAATACCCTGAATAATTTTTGCGCCAGTACCAATGTGACAATTATCCCCAACTGTTACACCGCCTGATAATACAACGCCTGGTGCAATATGCACATGATTTCCAATATCACAATCATGATCAATGGATGCTGATGTATTAATGATGGTGTTATAGCCAATTCTTGTACCCGTTAAAACGGTACTGCGTGCAAGCAATTGCACACCCTCTTCTAGCAATACATCGTGCGAATAATAACAAGTTGGATGACAAAACGAGTAAAAATCGTAACCTTGTTTTTTGAATGTTTCAAATTGCTTACGACGTAGTGTAGATAAATCAATTGAACCAATGCCATTTGCCAACACAATTGATTCCGAATAAACTTCAGCTAATTTCTTATTTTGCTCGTAAATTGGCACGCCAAAAATGGATTGACCAATTAATTTTTCATCAACCTCTAAAAATCCGCCTATTTTTATTTCAGGATTTTTTTGCAAGCATTCAAGCAATACCTTCGCATGACCACCTGCGCCTAAAATATAAATGAGTTTATTCATATTTTACCGTTTGGAATAAGTTGAATGAGGGTCTGTTTTTGATTTACCACTGCGTTTCAAATATCCGCTTTCAACCAATTTAAGCAAGATGAATCTTTTCTACTAGGAAGTCAATACTTCCTAGTAGGGTTACTAGGAAGTATTGACTTCCTAGTAAGCCTACTAGGCAATTTCAACAGCCTAGTTCCAATCACGCTTCAATCAACTCACCCACCTGATAATCCCTGCATGCAACACGATTTAAATATTCCCAATAAAGCATGGGTGATATGCCATTTCCAGGCCGTTGCAGCGCAATATTTTCTGCTGTGAAGCCTTCACCAGATTTTATTGTCTTTACTGCAACCAAACTTTTTCGAGCAACCGCTTTGGTATCTAATTCTTTTTGAGTCGGTATTTTTAATGATCTTCCTAATGCCACCTCTACTTCACGAATAGCCGTCACCATATTTTTTAACTCAATCGGCTCTAATGATGCTTTATGATCTGGCCCCGGCATAGAACGATCTAACGTAAAATGTTTTTCGATAATGCATGCACCCCGCGCAACAGCAGCAACTGGAATAGCTATTCCTTGTGTGTGATCTGAATAACCCACTGACAATCCAAAAGCAGATTTCAATGTATCCATTGCTCTTAAATTAACGCTGTTAAAATCAGCGGGATAATCAGACGTGCAATGCAATAACGATACCTTTTCTTTTAATTTTTCCTGGCCCGCTTCCGAATAATAAGCTTGCATAAATGCAGCAACAGATGGCTTTTCATTTAAATTTAAATATCCAAAAGCCAAAACAGCCAACGCTTGCTCAATTTCACCTAAGCTAGCCATTCCTGTTGATAGAATCACCTCTGGATTAGCTCTGGCAATTTGCAATAACAATGGCGCTGTTGCAATTTCGCCTGACGCAATTTTGATTGTTTTTAATTTTAATTGTTTGAGTAAAAAATCAGCGCTGACGCCATCAAAAGGGGTTGAAAGAAATTGGATACCAACAGCATCGCAATGTAATTTTAAAATATGATGCGCTTCTTCAGTGAGTTCTAATTTTTTTAGCATCTCATACTGAGATTCAGCATTCGATGTATTTTGCTTCTGATAAGCTGCTTTAGGTGCATTTTTAGAGACTAATGCATCAGCAGAAAAAGTTTGAAATTTAACCGCATCTGCACCTGCTTCTTTTGCGGCATCAATTAATTGCAATCCGAGTTTGATATCTCCATTATGATTCACACCCGCTTCAGCGATGATCAATGTTGTTTGATTTTTCATATTAAAATAAAACCGAAATAGGAACAGCCCATAATCCTGCACCAAATGATACAAGATGAACACCGGTATACAATACAATACCAGTAAAATTCTTTCGTCCTAATTTTATGTTTTCTTTAAACCACTTAAGATGTTTAAAGTCCGCCACATCCACGCTAGTGCTTGCTTTTACTTCAATGCCAAGCAAATCACCGCTTTCATTTTCAATAATAAAATCGATTTCTCTTTTTTCTCGATCACGATAATAATACAAAATACACTGGCCCTCTGTAGCATCAACATGCTTTTGCAATTCGTTGCCAACAAATGTTTCCATTAATTTTCCAACGCGATCAGCGTCAAATCGTAGATCATCTATTCTTAATCTCAAAAGTGATGACATCACACCACTATCATTCATAATCAACTTCGATTTTTTGCCCGCACGCTCATAATCTGTTTTCCCATAAACTGGAATACGGTCAATCAAATAAAGTGTTTCTAGCGCATTAAAATAAGTTTCAACCGTGTGACGCTGCAATGACAATCCACCGCCCAGTGCAGCAATATCTAATAATTTTGTCGACCAGGCACAAGCCACATGCATTAACTCAAACATCGATTCTTGTCGACGAATATTGATAATATCTTT
>MGXX01000073.1 GCA_001801515.1 Gammaproteobacteria bacterium RIFCSPHIGHO2_12_FULL_38_11 | reverse complement strand
TTCTTGTTTGTTTTGCATTACTTCTGAAAATTATTTAAAAATTTTGTCCTGCGCAAAGCTAATTTAATAGAAATATTTTTGATTAATAAAACCTTAATATCTCTTTGCTATCGTATGTTCGTCCAATTTAGTGGAGGAAGCAAAGCAGCGGCTTTGCGGTTAGCATACTTAGGAGTAGAAAAATGTTAGTATTAACGCGTTCTGTCGGAGAACGATTATTTATTCAAGATGGTCTTATCAAAATTCAAGTGTTGGAAGTAAAAGGCAATCAAGTGCGAATTGGTATTGAAGCACCTAAAGAAATTGCTATTCATCGCGAAGAAGTTTTTGATCGCATAAAATCAGAAAGCAATGCTGTGCAAAACAAAGAAGAAGCAGCTTAAAAATTCAGGTTAAATTTCGCGAATACCTGCAGGCTCAGCAATAATAATTTTGTCTGCTGTTCGTTTTGCAAAAATACCATTGCAAACAGCGCCGGTAATATTGTTGAGTATTTCTTCTGTTTTGAGGGGTTGTATTAAATCCAGCTGATGAACGTCGAGAATAATGTTGCCATTATCTGTTGTAAAACCTGCGCGGTATTCAGGAATTCCGCCTAATTTGACAATTTCTCTCGCAACCAATCCGCGTGCCATGGGAATAACTTCAATGGGCACGGGGGATTTTCCTAGCACAGTAACTTCCTTTGTTGCATCCACTATGCAAATAAATTCTCGCGCGGCAGCCGCAATTATTTTTTCACGTGTTAATGCACCACCAGCCCCTTTAATTAAATATTTAAGCGTGTTGAATTCATCTGCACCGTCAATGTAAACGGATAAAACATCCACTGCATTTAAATCATAAACTAAAATGCCGTGCGCTTTTAATCTTTTCTCTGTTTCAATTGAGCTGGCGACAGCACCTTTTATCTTGTGTTTTAGGGAAGCCAATGCGTCAATAAAATAGTTTACGGTAGAGCCCGTTCCAACGCCGACAATAGAATCGAAAGGAATATACTGTAATGCAGCAGTGGCTGCCGCTTGTTTTAAGTGGTTTTTATCCATGAGATTCCGGTGTGGTAATTAATTTTAATTCGTCAGATGAAATCAGAGCTTGCTTTTTTAAATAGGGCAACAATAATTGCAATGATTGCCAATCGTGATTTTTAAAATAAATTGTTTTAAGTGCTGCCAAAATAATTTTATTTTGAGGCGCTTGCTTAAATAATGATTTGAGAATAAGCAGTGCATCGTCCCATTGTTCTGCTTGTAAAAAAAATTGTGCTTGTGTGAGTGTGATGGCAAATGCTTCATTTTTTCCGCAAGATAATGCTTTTTCGAGGTAGTCATCACGACGATCAAAGGCATGTTGTGCATGGGCAGCTTGGGCTGCAATTAAATAATTAATATACGCTGTATCGTATTGCATGCCTGCTTTTAAAATTGTTTTCTCAGCATTTCTATAATCACCCGTTGTAATAGCGATAATAGATTGTGCGAGGTATTTTCGATATTTTTCTGCGTCCGCTGTATCTCTTCTGCGGGCAAAAAAAGCAGGTATCGCACAAATATTTTTTATCAAGCGAATTAAGAAATAAAATACAAAAAACGAGATTGATAGACAAGCAAAAGCAACCCAAATATTGGTTGTCATCACCCAGTGTTGATATGTCACCATGACAATACCAGGTGCTTGATGAATCAATAATCCAACAGCAATTGCTGCCAGTATAAATATAAATAAAAAAAATAGTTTTTTCATTAAGTCCCCACAGGTGCTGATTCTATTTTAATATCTGAGAGCGCATTTAAAGTATTGTTTAACGAAGGCAGAGTAGGGTCAATTTGAATTTTAATTAATTCAGCCAATTGATTTTGAATGGGGTTTTTAGCATCATTTAAAGAAAAATAACGGGTTAGCCAAGTAGATACGGTTTTTAGTGCTGTTTGATAGTCTGCATTATCGTGATGTAACAACGCCCATTGCGCCATGTTTAATTGTGCTAAAATGGCTTGTTTTACATTTTGAATTTGTTCCGGTGCTACGATGGGTTCGGCAGGTTGATTAATATGATGAATCACAAATAACGTTTTAAGTTGTTTAATACTTTCCCATGCTTGTTTATACCAAGGTAAGTTTGCGTCGACTGTTTTTATATTTTCAGCAGTATTCATTGCCGGCGCATTTATTTGTGTGGGTAGCGGTGATAAATTTTGTATCGCCTCATTAATGGCTGCAATTTCAGAAAATAATTGATGCGTATGCACAACAGGTACCGCATTAAGCGCACTAATATCGCTTGATATGGCTTGTTTTAATGTAGAAAATGCAGGATTTTGTGAAGTCGTTAATTGTTGCAGCGCAAGTTGCAGTGTTGTCAATGCGGTTTTTTGATCGTGATTAATGGCTAAATGTAAATTCGCCAGATGAATTAAATAGCTAACAAAAGCCGCGCGCCTTTGCACTTCCATTTGCTGGCTGTTTTGTAATTTTATTAATCCTTTTTGGAGTGATTCGATTTGACGTGTTTGCGTTTGAGAAAGAGCTGCCAGTTGTGTTGCCATCGTTTTCAATTTTGCTGCTGCGCAAAAACGAGATTGCATGCTGATTGTTATTGCAAATAAGGCGATGAACACGGAAACACCAGCAACCCAAAGGGCGGATTTTCCACTGGATGGTTTGAAGGGTTGTTGGTTTAATTCGGGTGCTGCTGACATGGTGAAACTCCGTCTGATTTGATAGGTTTAGCAGTGCCAATGGAAGCAAGAGCGCTAGCGACTGCGAAACCCAAACGTGCAGTATATAATTTTTTGCCAATTTGAGTTAACAATTGATAGGAACAGGGTACACTCAAGGCCTGAGTTTCACGGTCGCTTGCGCTCTCGTTTCCATTGGCTTCGAATAAACTCCATTAATAGCTCAATTATAATTATAAGTTGAGACTACCGTTATCATAGCGCGAATTGGCAAATATCGCAAAACCCTGCTTCCATTGCCTCCGCCTTCATTTTTTCACTAATTATACTTATTTTTTTATTTAATAACCATTGACGATGCTCTGGAGTTTTAAACAATTGTAGTAAATAAAAAAGACTTTCCGAGCTTGCGCTGAGTATTGTATCAATAGGATATTTAATTAATTTTGGAAAAACAATATTCATATCGTGTAAAACAGGCTTTCGACTATAGCAAAAAATATTTTTAACCCTAGTGCCGCGTAAATTTAATTCTTGCGTTAATAAGGGCTTCGGATTTTCACCGGAAATAATGGCGACAGATTTGTTGTTTATATTTTTTAATTCCGGCAAAGCTAAAATACCCTCGCTATTAAAGGTTTTTGGCGTAATGATGTGAATAAAACCTAATTTAATTAAGGCATTCTTAGTTGCTGGGCCAATAGCGATTAGCTGTGATGCTACTGTTGTGAGCTTTTGCTGTTGAAAAAAATTAAAAACAGCGTTAGCACTTAAAAAAATACAGTAATTGAAATCATCTGTATTTGTAGGTTTAAATTGGACTGGTACAATTTCAATAACGGGTAAGTGAAATGCTATTTCACTGAGCGTGTTTTTGGGGCGTGTGTTTAAAATGTGGATCATAAAGCACCTCGCGAGATTCGCACGCACCCTTCCGGGCGCGTTTCTGTGATAATTATATTGCACCTCGCGAGATTCGCACGCACCCTTCCGGGCGCGTTTCTGTGATAATCATATTGCACCTCGCGAGATTCGCACGCACCCTTCCGGGCGCGTGATAATTTGAAAAAACTACTCGCGTGATATAATTAATTGCGCAGCGC
This sequence comes from Gammaproteobacteria bacterium RIFCSPHIGHO2_12_FULL_38_11, assembly GCA_001801515.1. The sequence continues at coordinate 10,576 of MGXX01000073.1, read as the reverse complement.
CTTGGTTTAATAAATCTTTTGCAACATTTTCGCCGCACCTTATTGCGCCGTGCAAATCACAATGCGCTTTTGCACGTAAAATTATTTTACCGTCCATGCTGCCGACCATGGCTGATAAATAAATTTGATCTTGATTTATATGCGCATGCGCACCAATAACGGTGTGACAATCGCCGCCCACTATTTGATTCACTCTGCGTTCTGCGACAATGGAATGCGCAGTATCAGCATGGTTTAAAAATAGCAGTAAATCGCGCATAACAATATCATCTTCTCGACACTCAACGCCGATGGCACCTTGACCAATTGCCGGCGTAAAAAAATCACATGAAAAATAGGATTGAATGCGAGAAGTTAAATCAAGTCGATGCAGGCCTGCTGCCGCTAAAATAATAGCGTCATAATTTCTAGCGTCTAATTTAGCAAGACGCGTATCCACATTGCCTCGTAATAATTCTATTTTAATATCGGGACGAAGTGATTTAATTAAACAAGTGCGGCGAGGGCTAGATGTGCCGACAATCGCATGCCTGGGTAATGATTCAATAGCCATAAAATCATTAGAAATAAAAGCATCACGTGGATCAGCGCGTTCGCACACAGCCGCTAATATTAAATTATCGGTAGGATAAACAGACATGTCTTTGATGCTATGTACCGCAATATCCGCTTCATTATTTAATAAGGCATTTTGTAGTGCTTTAACGAAAACAGATTTCCCACCCATTTGCGCGAGTGGAATGGTGGGTTGCTTGTCACCTTCGGTCATTATTTCGATGAGCGAAACAATTAATCCGGGGTGCTTTTTTTCAAGTGCAGACTTAACAAAATTGGCTTGCCATAATGCAAGTTTGCTTTTGCGTGTTGCTATTCTAATGTGATTTTTCATGGTTGGGATTATACGATAAGTATTAGGAAAATATTAGTGTTTTAATGCATCGATTAAATAGTCATTTCGTTCCCAAACGCCATTTAACCACTGTTGAATATGCGCGCGAAAACTGCGGTCGTTATAATAATCACCAATTAAATCCGATGTGATGGGCAATAATTCATAGCGCACAATTATTTTTTCAAATCGTCCACACATAAAATCCCACATAGTGGGTGTTTTATGGGGATAAATAATCACAACATTGACAACACCAGACAAAATATCTTCTAATTCATGCATGGCTACTGCAGCGCCACCAGCACGGGGTTTTAATAAATGTTTGAAAGGCGATTGCTGACGTTCCTTTTTTTTCGATGTAAATCGAGTACCCTCCAGGAAATTAATTAAAGTGCTGGGAAATTCACGTAAATGGGCACACGCTTTCTTGGTGGCCTCAATGTCTTTTCCTTTTAAAGCAGGGTTTTTTTTAATTTCTGCATGTGAATGGCGTGACATAAAAGGAAAACCCAGTGCATAGCATGCCAGTCCTGCAAACGGTAATTGCCACAGTAATTCCTTTTTCATGAAAAATTTAAGCGGTGGGATTTTATCTTTAAAAATACTGCCTAATACCAAAATATCCAACCATGAACAATGGTTGGAAATCATAACATACCAATGATTAATTTTTAATTCCCCCGTGCCTGAAATGTCCCATCGCTCGTGCGTTGAAATAGACATGATCCAAAAATTAATGTGCGCAAACCAAGTTGGCATACGCTGCAAAAAATTTTTTTGTATAATGTGCGCATAGGGTTTAGGCAGTAAAAAAACAAAAGGTATTGTGCATAAAATAACAAGGGCAAGCATGACCAAATTAGCAATATATAACAGTAAAGAAATAAATCCAAGAACGGATTGCAAAATAAAACACATAAATTAAAAGCCTTAGTAAGTGGGTAGCTGTGGCTGCTTCGCTGTGGATTTTAATGATTCTGCTTCCTGCAAAATATTTCCAACGGGTGGCTTCATGTTTATTTTAAAAAAACAATCAGACCGTTTTGTTGAATAACAATTATAAACACCCCGACTAACATGTTTCCATTTTCCACCTGATGGTTGAAAAGCCAAAATATGAAAAACCAGTAAAACAGGCAGTGTTTTTTGCAAAACAGTATGTCCCTGCATTTTAAATTCTTGTTCGGAAGTATAAATACAGGTTATTTGTCCGACATTTTCTCCTGTCCATTGTGCACCTGTAAAGCCCGTTAGTTTTGTCGCAAAAGAAGAGTCATAACTTTTCCACTTTCCTTGCTTTGTTTCAGCGGTCCAGTTTAATTTTGCAGGATCATTACTTTTAACGCCTTGGCTTGGATGAGGACACAGTGAGTTAATTTCTTTCAAATCAGCAAATGCGGTGCCAAAAAAAAACGTAGATAAAGCTATCGTTAGAAAATGTCTCATTTGATTTATCCTAAAATAATGCGTGTTCCAGCCTGTAAAATGGGTGTAACAAGCAACAAATTAATTAATGTAAAAACCAGTAACGCAACAATGGGAGAAATATCAATGCCTGCAATCAGGGGAATAAGACGTCTAATGGGAGATAAGACAGGCTCAGCAATGAGATTGATAAGGCGCATGATAGGATGTTCTTGTGCTTGTGGGAACCAGCTCGCAATAGCATTGATAATGATGGTGTAAATATAGATATAAACAAATTTACTTAATATTTCACTGAAAGTAATCACAAATGCGCCTAATAATGCAGGCATGCCGCCAAGCTGCAAAAGGCATAATAAAATAATTTCAACTAATTGTAGGATCAAGGCAAACAATAAAATAGCGGTGTCAAACCCTTTTACGCCGGGTGCTATTTTTCGAAAAGGCTTCAGTGGTTTTTCGGTTAATTGAATAATAAATTGCGATAAAGGGTTATGCCAATTTGCCCCCAATTTTTGAAGAATAAGTCGTAATAATAAAATAACAATGTAGGCATCAAAGCCAACGTGAACGATGAGTATGCAGGCAGCGATTAATGGACTCATGGGTGATCCTCCTGAAAATGAAACTATTGTAAATCAAATAACGTTAAAAAAACACGGATATAAAATTATTTTTCGTTGCATTAGACTTGCGGTGTTGAGAAATTAACGAGGTCGATTAAAATGCCAATATTGAGCGTTTTTTATGGTATTGTAATAAGAATGTTTTGGGATGATCATTCTCCCCCGCATTTTCATGCGCAATATGCTGAATATGAAGTAATTATAAATATTCAGACATTAGAGACTATGCGAGGTAAAATGCCAAAACGCGCATTATCACTGTTGTTAGAATGGGCGTCTGAACATCGCGTTGAACTACTTGAGGATTGGCATTTATGCGAAAAAAAACAACCTGTAAAAAAAATAGAACCCTTAAAGTAAATGACGTTCCTGATATAACCTGCACATCACCTTGGTCATTAACCGAGGTGAAAGCGCTTGAGAACTATATGCTTGAAGTAACCTTTATTGATAAAACACATGGTTTTGTCGATATGAAGACGTTAATACACAGTAAAGATGCTGGTGTTTTTTCGGTTCTAAAAGATGTTGAATTGTTTAATCAGGTGTATTTACTTTACGGCGCAGTGACTTGGCCAGGTGAAATAGATTTAGCGCCAGATGCAATGCATGATGAAATTAAAGCGCATGGCATTTGGGTGTTATCCTGATGTCATCGTTTCCCAAAGATCGCCGTGCCAATTCGCACCATATTACTGCCAGCTGCAATAGCACTTTCAAAATCATCAGACATGCCCATCGATAAGGTGTCTAAGGCAAAGCCTGCTGAAATCAATTGTGCATACAATCGCGCTGTTTTTTGAAAAGCGTCAATATTATTTTTTTCAGGAATAACCATCAAGCCGCGCAAATTAAGATGATTTAATTTTTTTATTTCAGTTGCCAATTCAAAAATAGCTTTTGGCAAGACGCCAGACTTTGTCGGAGATTCATCGATATTGACTTCAATGCAAATATTTAACGCATTTAAATTGGCAGGGCGTTGGTCACTTAACCTTCTTGCAATGGATAAGCGATTAACACTTTGTACCCAGTCAAAATGGGCTGCGATCAGTTTTGTTTTGTTGGATTGAATTGTGCCGATAAAATGCCATTCTATGGCTAAGTCGGATAATAAGTGTTGCTTTTCCAGCGCTTCCTGCAAATAATTTTCAGCGAATTTATGTTGGCCTGCGTTAAAGGCTTCGCGAATTTTTCCAACTGATTGTTTTTTGCTGGCGGCGATGAGGGTGATTATTTCTTTTGAAAAAGGGGGGCGCTGAGCTTCAGCGAACCGGGGGGGTTTTTGCTGTTTCGCTGCGCAAATACGCTTGTTAATAGACGCAAGTTTTGTAGATAGCGTTTCCACTTTCACGCCCACTCACATTCTCTTCGGTCCTGCATTTTTAATCTCATCGCTCACGTCAAATTGTTTAAAGTTCTCAATAAAACTGTCGATTAATAAGTTGGCTTTTGCATTGTAGGCATCAGCATTGTCCCATGATTTACGTGGATCTAACGCGTTGGCATCGACATCGCGAATTTCAGCTGGAATTTGTAAATTAAATCCAGGCAATATTTCTGTTTTGCTATCTGCAATGGTGTTTGTAATGGCGGCATTAACAACGGCACGCGTGGTGGGAATTGAAAAGCGTTTTCCACCTTCACCATATGCACCATTGGTCCAACCAGTATTGATTAAATAAACCTGTGCGCCAGATTGAGTGACACGTTTCATTAATAATTCAGCGTAAACAGTGGCTGCGCGTGGAAAAAACGGTGCGCCAAAACAACGGCTAAAGGTTTGTTTGATAGCACTTGTGCTGCCCACTTCGGTGCTGCCAACCAGCGCGGTGTAGCCACTTAAAAAATAATAAGCGGCTTGTTCTTTTGTTAATAGGGCAACGGGCGGTAAAACACCATGTAAATCACAAGTTAAAAATAAAATGGATTTGGGAATTGCGGCTTGATTGCGTTCGATGCGTTTTTTAATGTGTGATCGCGGATAAGCCGCGCGCGTGTTTTGTGTCAGTGAAACATCGTTAAAAATAGGCATTTTGTTTTCGTCGAGCACCACATTTTCCATGATTGCACCGTTGCAAATGGCGTGCCAAATGATGGGTTCATTTTTTTCTGATAAGTCGATGCATTTCGCGTAACAACCACCTTCGAAATTAAACACGGTTTTTTCGCTCCAGCCGTGCTCATCATCCCCTATTAAATAGCGTTCAGGGTCTGCCGATAAAGTTGTTTTTCCAGTACCTGATAATCCAAAAAATAATGCAACATCCCCTTGTTCGCCAACATTCGCAGCGCAATGCATTGGTAATACATCGTGTTCAGGCATCCAGTAATTTAATACGGAAAACATGGCTTTTTTTATTTCACCTGCATAACGCATGCCGCAAATTAATACTTTGCGTTCGTGAAAATTAATCATGACAGTGGCATCAGAATGTGTACCGTCAAGTTTTGGGTTTGTTACAAAATTTTGTGCGGAAATTAATGTCCATTGCTTTTTGTCGTCATGGCTTTTGGTGGGGGTGATAAATAAGTGTTGCGCAAATAAATTTTGCCACGCAGCTTCTGTGATGACCTTAACGGGCAAGCATAATTGATCATCAGCGCCCACTTGCAAATCGGAAACAAATGTTTTTTTATCAGATAAATATTTTTCCACCTTGGACCATAGCGCATGAAAGATTTCAGGTGAAATGGGTTGATTCACCACGCCCCAATCAACGGTGTTGGTGGTATCTGCATCTTTGACAATGAAACGATCTTTTGGCGAACGTCCTGTGCGCGATCCGGTTGTTACTGTTAGTGCGCCGTTATGGCTCAGTACGCCTTCGTTATGTTCAACTGCGTATTGAATCAGCGTTTCAGTAGATGGATTCATGATTTCGCCTTATTGTGTTGGGAGTGGCCCATCTTACAAAATTAAATGGGTTTGGTAAAGTTAACCGATAACTTTGTTGTGTGCTCAAAATCGTCAGATTACTGGGATATCTTAAAAATTTAACACTTTCTTAAGGTTTTTGTCGTAAAATTCTTACTAATCTGTACTATATTTAGCGCTATATGCAAGCTCAGAGCCTAAGAGCATGACAAATAAAATAACACGCGGGCGGTAGCCTGCGTGTGAACCACAAGAGAGAGTATGATTATGCCAGATATTGATAAAAAAGCAGCAGCATCTGAGAAACTCACGGTTTCCTTAAACCCAACAGAGATGGTTGACGCTGAAATTGTCGCCGCTGTTTTACAACAGGTAAAGGATCGAGAATTAAATAAAGATGGAACAAAACACAGATACCAATATGCTGGTTTAATTTCAGCTCAGCCTGATGGCACGCTTCGTGAACCATTGCCAACAAAAGGGGAAAGTGATGAAGAGGCAGCAGAAAATGCTGACGAATTGGCAAAGCATCCATCAGAAGCGGTATCACTTCAAGACACCTTAGTCGCTTTTAAAGCAAAACTAGATGCAGAAGCGCCTAGAAGCACGCAGCCTTTAACGCTCGATTATGTGCTGCATGTGAATGACAATCATTTTACGCGATTGAAAATTGAAATTAGCGCAAATCAAGAAACTATTAAGGTTATTCAGATTGATTCGTCGCTTGAGGCAGGAAAAATAGCAGAATTTAATAAAACGCTTCAAAAAAATATTAACACCGCTATCACTGCTGTTTTTACAAAAGCGAAACCAACCTTTGAAAAAAAAGCAGCGGTGGCAAAGCAATTTGGTAAAACCTGCCCTGATTGGACGGCACTTGCAATTTTAGATGATTATAAAAAAACAAATGAAATAGCCGCTTTTCATAATACCAAAGGTAATCAAAGCGAAGAAGAAGCAAAAGCAATGCGCGCTAAATTTGTTGAATTAGCGAAGGGATCAGCACTCAAAGATAAAATTGATTCTGTTGAGTCATCAAAAAAAACAAAAGAAGAAAAAGCAAAACTAAAGCCAACAGCAACGGTGGATACCGTTACGCACAAGGCATTGGGTGAATTAGATGAAGCCCAACAAAAAGAAATTATTTTAAAAGCAATGGCGTCAGACAAATTAGAAAAAATAGCTGAAGCCATTAAAAGCGTTAGAAAGTATAAAAAGTTTGAATTAACTGCGAATAAAAATCAGAGTGACACAGAAAATCGTATTGACTTTAGCGATGATAAAAAAACTTGCACCATCTATTTGACAGCGGTGGCGACAATCGCTGCGAGTAATGTACCAGGGCAACCAAAAACAGAGGAAAAAATAGAAAAAGTGGACATTGTTCTAAGCTGCAGCGTAAAAGCAGGTGATATTGAGCAATGGCACTGCAGTGCGAATAACAACAAAATAATCGGATGGGAAGAATCATGCCTGTTAATTGCAGAACAATGCTATGAACGACGCGCTGCACGAGAAGTCGAATTGAAAAGTGCTGGGTTTGATGTGCGTGCAATAACAGTTAAGCCCATTGTAAGAGATGCAAAGGATCTAGCAACAAAAAAAATACGCACAGTAGCTAGCGTAGAGGGAGAATTTACAGATGACGAAGAAATATTAATTAATGCACTGTTAACAAAAGGTTTTTTGCATGTTGAATATGGCGGTCAGTCATTTGGTCCAGGGTTAACGGCGGCAGTGGGAGTTACATCGGCTGCGGTGAAAGATGCAAAAGTGCTTATGCCACCTGAAGCAATAAAAGGTCTTGAAGAAGCGAAAACAAAAGTTATAGAAGCCACCAAGGCAGTTGAAGCTGCCAAAGATAAAAGTGAGATTGATGCTGTTGACATTGATGCCGCAATTACAGCTGCAAATGCAGCTGAAAAAGAAGTGAAACGAACAGAAAAAAATATTACCGAAACTTCTGGTGGTGAGATGCCAGCAGCTTTGACCGCGGCAAGCATTGCACTTAAGCAAAAACTAGCTGAATTAGAAAAAACAAAAAAAGATAAGCTGGAAAAAATAAATCAAGCTGAGAATGTTTTTGATACAACAAAAGAATCTGTTAAGGCGGCAACCGTAGCGCTTGATAAGGCTAAAAATGCTGATGAAGTAACTGCATTGTCTGTAAGTCCTGATGGATTGATTGCAAAAGTAACAGTTGAAATTGTTAATGCGAAAAAGAGCATACAAAATTTATTGGGTTCGGAAATTGCAGCAAAATCACATCATGATTCGCTCGATAAATTACAGGCGGGCTTAAAAGCAGCGGCGGAATCAAAATTATTAAAAATAAACGCCGCAAATGCTGCAGTTCTTATTGCAGAAAAAGATATTACTGTTGCGACCGCAGATGCCATAAATGCTTTAGATAATGCTCCAGCAGTTGAAACCTATTTAAAAAATATTGAAGATAAAGTTAAAGCTGCAACAGAGGCATATGAGAAATTGGATGAGGCTGCGAAAGGGGAGTTGAAAGAGCGTGTTGATGCATTATCTGTCAACGTTAACGCAATAAAAACAAATGGTAACGCCAGAACCGCTGCTCTAGAAAAAGCAGCAGCCGATAAAGCGGCAGCTATTCTAAATGTAAAAACACTTCTTGCCACTGCAACCGCAGCTGTTGGTCTTGTTGAACCAGCGATTAAAAATGCTGTTGATCAGGCTGAGATTAAGCAGTTATCGTCAGAAGATATACCTACTCCTGAAACTGCTCTGATTTCAAAAGCAACTATCGCGCTTAAAGAAGCTAAGAGTGCGATTGTTTCTGCTGGAGAGGATGAAGCAACGAAACTGCTAAGTACAAAATGCAATGAGTTGGAAGCGCAATTTGCCGCGTTAAAGGACAAAGCAGATCTGAAGATAAAAGCGATTGACAATGTGGATGCGCTTTTTAAAGCGGCAAAAAAAGTGATTGCTGCTGCAAATGAAGGAATTATTGATGCTGAAAATAGTAATGCGGTTACCTTGTTATCATTTGAAGTGATGGCTGATGCTGCGATTCCTGATACTGCGCTGATTAAAAAAGCTGAAGTTGCGGTTGAAGAAGCAGAAAAAGCCATTGCGGATATTGAGGGTGATTCTGCAAAAGAAATGTATCAAACTTACATGACAGAAAATTTTGTATTAGATTTAAAGAAACTAAGAACGAATGCAACTGCAAAAATAGGATTAATAGGAGAAGTAGAAGCTGCCTTGGAAAAAGTAGACACTGCTATTGCTTCTGCTGAAAATGATATTTCAAAGGCGGAAAGTTCTGATGCTGCTCAAGCGTGTTTGAGTGCGGTGAATGAGGCAGCAGAAATCGCGCATGAAAAAATCAGTAAATTTGAGAATCCGTTAGATGCTGCGAAAATCGCATTAAAAAGTGAAATTGATGCTAAAAAGGGAAATCTGGAATCATTAGAGAAAAGTGTAAAAGAAAAAATTGATTCTTTTGAAGAAGATGCAAAAAATAAAATTAATTTAATATCCGAAAAATCCGATACTATTTTGAATGAAATGGAAAATTTGGTTGCTGATAGTTCGTCTATTGCTACAATTGTTAGTGATGTAAAAGCAAAAATGTCTAAAATTGTTGATGATGGATTAAGTGTTATTCGGCAGGATATTGCTTTTGCAAATGACACATTTGAGAAATTAAATGAAGCTCAAAAAGCAGAATTGCAATCTGAGAAGGATGGAATCTTGTTTGTACCTGAGAAAATAAGGGGTGCACAAGAAAAAATATTTCATGCGATTGATGCATTGCAAACAACTTATTTTGCAATCATTGATGTAAAATTTCAGAATAACGCTATTAATTCTGTTGAAGATGCCCAAGAATTTTTAAAAAAACTGGATGCGTTGGAAACCAAGGAAATTAAAACGGCTACTTTGGCAGTACAAGCTTGTAAATCTGATGCATTAAATGTGAAACTTAATGAAATTAATGCTCTGTATACAAATAAATGCAACGAATTTAAATCAAAAGTGAAACAAAAATTGTTTCATTTGCAAGTGAAAGAATTGGCTGCGAAACTTAATAGCCTTTCAGCAAACGATATTTCTACTAAAAACTCTAAAAAAAGAGCTGAGACGGCTATCGATAATGCTAAAAATGTTATATCTGCAGTTGTTGTTAAAAATAATTTTTCAGAGCGTGATGTTAGGCAGGTGGAGAATGCTGTTCTTATGGCTTCAAATATAGTGCGCTTAAATAAAAAATATTCTGATTTGTTTCAAGAATATAAAGAATTAAACTTGTCTTCAGGTGACGTGGAAGGTAAATATAAAATTGTTGCCGAGGAATATGGAGAATCTGCTGAAGCGGTGCGTCGTTTTTTGGTATTACTTGATTCAGAGGAAACACCTGCTAACAGTGAAAGTTTTAGGGAAGCAAATGCATTAATTATGAATATGCGAGACGCATTGACCGCTGTTCAGGATGCAGTAAAGAATCAAGTGGCAGCATCCTCGATCCCAATTTCGTCTGTTGTTACATCACGGACACAGACGCCAGTTAAGATAGAGTCAATGAACGTAGAGAATGAGGAATCGAAACCACCGATCCGACGCAAATAAATAACCTTACATCCACCACATGCCTCGCACGCACCCTTCCGGGCGCGTTTCCGTGGTGATTTATGTTGTTTGTCGCAAAAATGGGGTTGCACCGCGACAACAAATAAATATGATTATCACCGAAACGCGGGCGGAAGCCTGCGTGCGAATCTT
>MGXX01000072.1:1092-14584 GCA_001801515.1 Gammaproteobacteria bacterium RIFCSPHIGHO2_12_FULL_38_11 | reverse complement strand
AAACAGGATCGGCTGTTAATTGTAAGGCTAACTGACTGTCACCGGCAGAATTAACCACCGTACCGAAAGTCGCGACTACATTTTTTTTATTATCATGAAAAAAATCAATGGGTATGTTATCAAGAATTGCACCATTGGCTCTAATCGCAACAACCGATTCTCGCAACACACGTCCATCTAAACTATTGGTTAAAAATATATTATAAGGAAAAGCACCTGAACTGAATGGATCTTGAATATTGGTCACCGAACTGAATTGTCTTCTGGTATCGTAAAAACGCACCATAACAATAGGCGCACTTTGGCCATTTTTATTCCTGCGCGTTGCAGTTGTTTGTGCAATAACAGAGGAATCAAATAATCGCATGGTATTCACAGAGGCATCAATCGTTCTGCTCGTGATATCTTGCCAAACTGTATTAATACTTAACGGCGTTCCATCAACATCAAATCCCGGACCTGACACAGCAGGATCAGGATAGCTGATATCGGTCTGCCCACGAATATTCAAATTAAAATAATGCGCAACATTACCATTTGCATGATAAGTATTTTTTGTTGTGACTGTAGTACAGGGGCCATTCTGCTGTAAACTCATATAGGTTGAATCTAATAAGCCATCGGGCGTATATAAAATCTTTTTTGGATAATAATAAAGTTGTCCATTAATAACCACAGCATCAGATTGACTGGTTGCACCACGATAACTTGCTGTTACCAAAACGATATAAGAAATATTAGGCTGTAATCTCAGAAGATGATAGCTTGCCGTACCACCGTTACAATCAACATTGCTAATTTCTACGCCATTGCGCGGCATCACCGTTAAAGAATAATCAGCATCTCCTGTTTGCACAGGATGTAATTGCACACCATTATAAAATAACGGTGGAAAGCTCACAAAAGCATAACCGCATCCATAACAACCATCTTGGACAACTAATTGCGGTGAGGACAATAAACTTGGCGGCGCTGCAGCTTGCGCTATCGCTGAAACACGATCAGACTGATCCCAGCTCAATACAATAGACAGTGGATTTCCATCAGCGCAATTACCCATCACTTCAGGAATATAAAGCGACTGCGTATTGCGATTGCCGTTAAGATACGACAATTTATTTCCTTGCGACGGCGATAAATAACCGAAATTGCCAGCCTGAACAGGCTGAATTACCCCATCAATCATCTGCCCATCATTTATCAGTGTTCGATCAGCAGCATCAGACGTGTTCCAACCATCATGTGTATAGACATCTCCCTTTGTAGATAAATAAATTGCTTTAACACGTTTTCTGTTTCGCACGGCATCAGAAAAATTCGCAATTGATAATTGCGAATCGGTTTGTATTTCACAATCGCCTATCTCATTATATTTAACAGCCGTTTCGCGTAGCACTGCACCAGAACCGCTTGTTTCATGAACTAAAATAGGATTTGAATCAATGTCAGGAATGCGAACCAGTGTTTGCGGATTAACTGGATTTGAATCAATTATTTTATGCAATAAATCACTGGTTATATATTCATAAGCCACATTTTGCAGCGGCGTTAATACTGGCGTTAATGAAAAAGTACCGGCCATGCTATCAAAGGGTAACATTTGCCTGATATCACCTTCTGCAAAAGAAAGCCCCTTTTTACTTTTAATGGGCCCATTAAAATAATAATCCGTTAAATCAATTGCCCCTGAACCATCTGTTTTCTGCAGTTCTTTTCCCCAGTAATCGCGAATATAAGCCACTTGATATGCAATGGTTTTATTTATATTCATTGCCGTGTGCAATAAAATATGATGACGACTGTCGTGCTTATATTGATGCGCTTCACCTTCTGGTAAAAACTCTGCATCACTATCACCAAAAGGGCCTTGGCTATAACGCGTTATTCCTCTTGCAGAACCTTGAGGGGGTGTTTCCGTGATAACAAAATTATTTTCATTCAATTCCCAGCGCCACACTTCACCCATCGGCGTGGTTAAGGTCAGTACGTTTCCTTTTGCATCGCGCATTTTACGCCATGTATTTCCCGATGCACTCGTGACTTCAATATCCTCGCCCCAGGTATTTAATTTTTTAATATAAAAAGAAGTGCCATCAGCTGCAATATGGGCTGTTTTTTGATTTGCTTCGTCTCGTTTAATTAATTGAACATGATTGTTTGCATCAGTTTGCGCAATAATGCCGCCTAATTCGTTACGCCCCATCTCAGTTCTTGCAGCAACAATACTTGCATTTCCTTGCTCATCAACAACAGTACGTGGAGGATCAATTTGTGCAGATAATTTATTATGAAAATTCTCATGGACAAATTGGGTTGTTGCATTTGATGCTGTTGTGACACTTGCCTTTTTGGTAAAATTCGTCCATGAAATGCCAGTGCTAGATCGTACAGTATTATTTTGATCTAACATTGCGGCAGCTGCAAAAATGGTTTGATCACCCCTTCCCAAGCCCTGCCAATTCAGTTGCGTAGTCCAACGAAAACAATCCCATGGTTTATCTTGATCAACTGTAGTTTGCGCTTTAATGATATGTTCAATTTCAATTGTATAATTTTCCAAAGACCACGCACTGATATCCACACCAAAACGCTTTGTGTCAGCGCAATAAATCATAGGAATTTTTAAAACTGAATTATCTGCTTTAGTAATTTTTAAAACTGGTGGAAATAAATCCGGATTAATTTGTGCAATAAATGAAAGCGATAGCGCACCCCATTTCGGATAATTACCACTTAATAAAATAGATAATTGCGCATGCGGCAATTGAATGACGCTGGCATCATAGCCTGGTTTAATTAACTGTACAGGTCTGCCACCTGCGTCAGAAACGGTTTCGGTAAATTCATTTTCAAATGAATCGCGCGCATTCAGAATAGGGACTAAATCAGCTTGTTTTATAGTAGATAAATCAGTTTTAAGTGATTTTATTTCAACTGTTTTATCACCCGCCGCATTATGACCGATTATAAGTGGCGCACCCGTGTTCGTTTGCGTTAAATATTTTCTTCCCGCTTGATCATATATGTGTTGATTTGGAAAAGTGCCGTCCCCTGGGCCTTCAGCAACAACAGCAAAAGCGTCGTGCAAATAGGCATGTTGGCTTTGTATAACACCATCACGATAAACACCACTTAAAATCAAGCGTTTTAATGCGTCATAAGAATTACGTGTTTCATCAACATGAATCGTGTTATCACTCACTTCCTTAGAAGCGGCAACAGTTTTTAGGTGGTATTTTCGAGCAACATGGCCTGTTGCATCGTATGTCATTTGTTTTAAATTTTTATTTTCATTTTGATGCACAATAATATGATTTTTTGCATCTCGCATAAATCGCACAGTGCGGTCAAAATCACTTTTTAAAAGCGGTTTTGGAATGTCATTAGACGCCGGGTCTAAATCAACTACACAACCAGAAAGAGGGGAAAAAGTTTCAACTATTTCACCATGTGCATTCACGTGATAATAGGTAATTGGACGAATAACGATTCCATTCTCGCCTGCCTGTGTTCGCGCAACGTGCGCTTTTGCTGCTAGAAAACCACGCTCATCGTAATAATTAATTTCAAAACTTTTATTAGGGTAGGTAATAGATTTAATTTTGTTATCGTCGGTGTAAGTATAAGTAATGCCTAATTGTTCCCAGGCAATATCTTCGCATTGTTGTTGATCATAAATCGCTTTTTGTGTTATCACCCCTAAATGATAAACACCGGTAATACGGCCTAAAATATCGCGTGGCGTACTCATATTGTGATCTTTTGTTGAATCTTTATATGGCAATAATAAATTTTCTAAATCAGAAAACGAAGTGGTTAATAAACCCGAAAGCTGATTTTGTGGAATAGCATAACTATAGTGATATTCAGCAATTTTTCTTCCACGTGAATCAAATGTAGCTGTTTTTGGAATACCGTTTGCATCAACTGTTGCAATTTCGTTTCCTAATTTGTCATGCCAGGTTAAATTTTGCCGCCAAATTGCATTATCCTGATCAACAAGCACAGCAGTAGCGCGCACTTCACCAAAAGCATTAAATTGCTGTGTTACTGTTGGAATTGTTTTTTCTATTACGGTAGGTGATTTTGTTTTATCAGCATTGGGAATGTAAGAAACTACCGCACTGCGCGTAACTTTTGTAATTCTCCCAGCCTGATCAAACACCTGATTAACTGTATTATCTTTTTCAGTATTTTTTATTAAATTACTTTCAACCACATCAACTGTTAATCCAGTTGTTAAACAATGTGAAAAATCCAAGGGTAATTGTGTTGCATAGGCAATAAAGCTTTCAGCCTGACCAAAACTATTTCGCTGATATTCAATCACATAACCCAGTGCATTCACACGATAAATTAATTGACCTTGCGCATTATAAACATAAAATTCAGGGTTATTCTCTTCATCAAATGTTATTAATTTTGCACCGTGCGCACCTGTCACCACCTTTCTAGAAACAGATTGTATTTTTTCAGGGCGCATTAATAAATTCGTTGCTTGTGTTGGGTCATCAATTTGTAATCCCGGCCAACAATCTAATATTTTTTGATCTAATGCGCTGTAATCAAAATTTACCCGATGCGCATCGACCAGTTGTACGCCAGAAATAATATCGACTACATTTGAATTTGCATCATAATTTGATTCTTTTTGAACGGAAACAATCTGTGATGAAATTACTATTTCTGTCACATTATTTGGATTAATCGTTGTTGAATACACTGTTGTTAAGGGTGAATATTCATTTGTCAAATGATTTGCACCATCGTAATCATATGTCCAAATATTTTTGCTTAATGTTGTGTGCGTTGATTGTCGACTGGCACCGTCGTAAGTCCAGCTTTCTTCTTTCTGCATGCCGTTAATACGCGTTATTTCACGCTCTGCTGAGTCATAGACACGTGTTTCTATATTATCAACATTGATTTCGGGTGATAAATTATTTAAAGCTACAACGAAATCGTCATAATTATTGGGAATAGTGATAAAATTTTTAAATTCCGTTATTTTCGTTTTATGAAGGGTATCACCCAAATAATCATAACGCGTCACAGCACCTAAAGGATTCACATAAAATTGCAATCGGTTTAAATTATCGTAAACCCAATAAGATTGTCTGTCATGCGGACTTGGCGCTAATTTAGCTTGAATATCGGCAATAGAAAGTTTCGCATAATTTTCTGGATTTAGGATTAATGTTGCGTATTTAATTTCTGCGTTTACCACATGCGGCGTTGAATAATAAAATTGCTGAATCACAGATCCATCGGGATTAAAAATAAAAACAACCTGACCTTCAGAATCCAGTATTTGAAATGTGGCTTTGTCTTTTTCCAAATTTCGAATTTGCGCGCACTGTGTTTCTAGTGTTTCAGTTGAAAGATTTGAAATGGTTGAAAGTGGATTGTAATATTGAATTAAGCCTATTTTAATATTGTTTAAATCGTAACGGGTTTCGGTTACAACACCAGCACTATTCACACGAAAACGTTCGTTAAATACATCATCATAAAAATAATATGTTTGACGGTCGTAAGGATTCATTGTGATTAATGCGTTTAATGCATCCACGGTCGTTTCTATTGTGACTTTCGATAAATCAACTGCTGTAATATATTGTGTTGTAAAAATAGCTTGATTGCTTTCATTATAACGGTGTTCTGTCACGCCACCATTTGGATTAATTTCAAAACAGATATTGCCGTTTAAATCGCGCAGTAAAAATCGAGTTTGCCCTTTTGGATCAATTGATGCAATCAAACGATTTGCATCATCTAAAACAGATGTGCGTGTTAATGCTAAACCCATCGGATCTTTTATTTCCGTGACAGTACGACCAAAATCATCAAACCCTTTTGTTTCAGTATAACGGTGACTTTGTGTGGTCGTAGAAGATGTCATGCTGCTTGATTGTTTTTGTGCGTTATAATCTTGTGCTGTTACAATTGCTGTTTTATCATCGATCATTTTATGATGTTCTGTGACCAAAGATCGCAAATTAAATTTGTTTTTACGCACATGATTGGCAGGGGTGATGGTTTGAACACGTTGGGCTAAAGCGTTTGTTTGATGTTGTGTTATTTTTTTTACAACTGAATCAGCGTCCTGTATTTCTGTTTTTAACTCGCGATTTCGTGTGAAATCAAATTCGGAAGCAGTAGCGTACGCTGAATTGCTTTTTATAAAAGATTTGCGACGTAATAATCCACGTAAATCATGCCTTCTTTCGTGAATATTATTGAGTGAGTCTGTTTTTGTTTCCCATTGGTTTTGCGCATTAAATTGTGAATGTGTTGTATTATTTTTTGCATCCGTACTTAAAGTAATATTATTAAATGCATCTCTTATTGCTTGCGTTTGTGATAACGGTAAATTAGTGCAATCAAAGCGTGAAACAATAACACTACGTTGTTTTTGATTGTAAACTGTTTGTGTTGATTGCTTTTTCAAAAAAAGTCGCTTTGTTTCGCGTTTAAAAGCATCATGGGTAAAACAGGTTGTATTATTCATCGCGTCTGTTATTGTTTTAGTAACCCCACGTGGTTCATGTGTAAATTGAATTTTCGCACCGTTGCCATTTGTGGTGCTCGAACAAAGCCCATGGCTATTTTTGTATTCCTTGCTGGTTGTTATTGTTTTTTTCGCTGTTATTTTCTGCTTTGAAATACACTGTCGACGCAAATTAAATTGTCTATTAATCGTGAGTGAAGGTGCTGCGCTATTGATAGGGATGTTTTTTTGCTTCCAATCACCAAACATATTAGTGTCTGTTGTTGTGACATAGCCATCAGGGTCAGTATGTTCTTTTTCATCACCCTTACCATCATATTTGTATTGATCAACGACGTCATTGATAGTATCTGGTATTAAAGCTTCTATTTCTGGTGTAATAAACCCACCGGATTCATCAAGCGAAATAGCAACTGCAAATCGCCGTTTTTCACTTGGCTTATCAAAAACAGGGTGGGGAGTTATTTTTTGTGCTTGTCCTTCTGGGCCAACAGTTAAGACAATGCGTCGATCTGCATCGCTAAAGAATGATGTTTTAGCTTGATTTTGAGGTAATGTTGCATCGACATCATCGGGCACGATATCAAATTTAGCTGTATGCAATCCTGTTTGTGTATCATATTCAAAACGTTCAGATTGATTGTTCCACACAGCTTCAATTTGCGCATCATTTAAAATCGATTTTAATTTTTCGTAAACAAGGGGGGGTGCAATTGCAATTAATTGTCCCCAATCATCAAATCGCTTTGCGGTGGTATGGCTTATTGGTTTTGAAACCAGCGTTGGATCATCGCCTTCACTTTCTAAAATTGCATTGCCCATGTTGTCATAAGCAACTTCATATAAACGCATTTCCGGTAATTGTTTTTGCGTCAAACGTTGTCGCGCATCGAATTTATAATTTGTTGTTTGATCTTCATCACTTGATGTGGGAATTAAGGTATTAGGATCAATATCAAGCTCAAGCTTGGCTGTCGTTGTGTTTGCATAGTCTGTTTCTGTTTTTATTTTTCCCGTTGGATAATATTTTTTTTGTTTCACGTACTGTGAATTCTCAATACCGTCAACAACCAATAGCAATTGGCCTTTTGCATCGCGGAAATAATATTGATCGAAATCATCTGTCAAATCAGCTGAGGGACGTACAATATCAATATTTAAATTAATAGGAACAGGTGTTGCATAGGCTCGACGGTAAATTTCATGCCCTGCAGCATTGCGTTGGTGTGAAATCACATAACCTGCAGCATCCTGCGTTAATAAAATATGATTATCATTGTCATAAGAAACGCGCTCAATCATGTCAATGCTTGGATCTGGTGTTCTGCTAAAAGCACCTGCTTTTAAGGCATCTATTTCAACAGGGGTAATTTTTTCTGCATAGTTTATCGTTGCTATTTTACGATTTAATAAATCATAACGATATTCAGTGACGGCACCACGACCATCAACAGAAAACTGTAATCGGTGAATTTTATCAAAACGTTGATAGCTTGTGACATCATCAATTGAAACGCTCGGCGGTGTGCTTATCGAGCCTAAATTATAATACTGTATTGTGGTTTGTAAATTTTTTATATCATCATATCTTATTTCAGTCACGCGTCCTGCTGGTGTAATTGTAAAACGCAAGCGATTTAAACTGTCAAATGATTGATGTGTAACTTGTTTGTCGATATTCTCAATTGTTGTCATTCGACCAGCAACGTCATAACCATTACATTTCACACGCTTTATTTCACAACCCTTGATTTGCGTAATAATATTTAATGTTTGTCCAGCATCATTCCACGCTTGTGTTGCTGTTCGACCATTTGGCTCTGTGATGACAACATTTTTTTGTGTGTCACTATAGGTAATTGTGCGCAGTTCTTTTAATTCATTTTGATTGTTGTTTAATAATCTATTTAAACCATCGAAGGTTTGTGTTGTTGTGGTTGTCGCATTCAGGTCTGTTTTTTCGGTGTGTAATATAACATTTCCTTGCGGCGTATAATCATAAACATGATTTGATGCATCATCTGTGATTAAACCGGTGCCATCAGCATGAATTTTAGTAAATATTTGCAATTGTGTTTTTTGTCCGCGATTATTTTCTAAAAATGTTTTAAGTGTGATTTTATCCATCGGCTGATAGTCAACCCATTCTTCCATATCCTCTAAATTTAAAACATCAGTTGGTTTTAATCCCGATAAATCAAAAGTATTTTTTAGATATGTTCTCTCTGATTCTAATGTTTTCATATCAGCATCATAGCGAAATTCAGTGACGCATCCTGTTGGTGAAACAGTAAAACGCAGTTGACGAAAATTAATAGTATTAATTTGGATAACATTGTAAACGTAACGCGTAACTGCCCAAACCGGATTATTATTGACTGCACCAGAAATCAATTCGCGTTTAATAACACAAGACAATGTTTCTGGATCATAATCAAATTCCGTTGCTTGGTCTGGCGCATTAATTTGCTGCGTCACCAAACCCTGAGAATTAAAATCTCTTACTGTTTGAGCACCATCTGGCTTCTTAACAATTTCTAAATCACCAAAATTGTAGGTACATGCAGTAACCAGTGCTATTGTCTCAGTAGCCGTATCACCTGCTAATTGTTCCCATGTATCAATTGTTTTATCTGAATTTAGGGTTACTGTCGTCACAAATTGCAGCGCATCTGTGATCGTTGTTTTATTTTCTGAATAATTGAAATTGTAATTTGGACCTGCGGAGCCTAATTGTAAACTATTTACTTTATTGCCTGCGGTATAAGTTAAATTAACAGCGGTGCCATCAGTTTGGGTAATTGTTTTTAATTGGGTAGTTTCTTCATCGTAAATGTAATTTAACGTATAATCATTGTCACTTGACAAAAGGGGAATAACAGTGCTGTTTAATTGCTTTCCAGAAAAATACCACGAACCCAATAATTTTTTTTCAATTTTTCCAGTTTCAACAAAATATATTTGTGTTTGCAAATCTGTTTTTTCAATTGTATAAACACCTGCGTCGGATTCGATACTTTTTAAATTATCGCCAAGATACGCGTAAATCATCGAAAATCCACGTGCATCATATACACGTGAAATTTTTCCAGCTGCATCAAACAGTGTTTTTTCACCGCTTTTACAATCTGTTTTTAAAAATGTACCGTCTTTGTTTTGTTTAATAATACGCTTTGAATCTGCGCCTGGGGGTGAAATATAAGTTTCATCCTTTGCGTTAAAAGTATAAACAACTTGAGAACCATCACTTTCTTTAACAATGAACGGTTGCTGTTTTGGATTAACAATACATGGAATATTGTCTGACCATTGATTGACACTTTGCGCGTTATACACAAAACCAAACGCAAACTTGCCTGTGGTTTCTTGTGTTTTAACAAATGCGGATTTTAAAATGACATTACCCGTTGCCAAATTGATTTCAGGTAAAACCGGTAACTGCCCTGTTCCTGCTGAAGGCAACCATTCACCGGTTACATGTGTGTAATCATATTGTGGACCAAGATTAGCATTAGCGAAAACGCGAAAAGGGTATTGGAATGACATTGTATTTTCTTCCTGGACGATACTGAATTTTTATTCAATATTTCCTAACAATATATTTGCTCTCCTTGTGGTGTGGCTGTGAGGTCATACAGCTGAGATCCATTCCCAAAATTTTATTTCGCGAGAATCCTAAATCATAAAAAATGAATAGGCAAGAAATATTTAAGGTAACATTAAGATGTACATTTGCGTTCATTCAGCGATGAAATAGAAAAAGAGCGTTAATTCGTAGGTGTTTCTAAGCCATCAATATCTATTAGTGCTTATGCTCAATCATGGTATGAAACACTTCAAGCAGCTGATCAACCACTTGTCCGCGATGACTGATATGGTTCTTTTCTAGGGGGCTTAATTCAGCCGCGGAGCAGTGATGTGTGGGCACATAGAAAACGGGATCATAGCCAAATCCATTATTGCCGCGCGGCTCATGTAAAATAGACCCCTCCCAGATACCATGACAAATCAGGGGAACGGGATCATCTTCATATTCTACAAGTGCTAATACGCAGTGATAGCTGGCGCCGCGATCAGATTTATCGACATCCTTCATTTCTGCTAATAATTTTCGGTTGCGTTCATCGGCAGTCGCATTTTCGCCTGCATATCGTGCAGAATAAACACCTGGCGCACCATCGAGTGCGTCAACAACCAAACCAGAGTCATCAGCTAATGCAGGTAAACCCGATATTTTTGCTGCATGGCGCGCTTTTAAAATAGCATTTTCAATAAATGTTTTGCCTGTTTCATCAGCATCAGAAATATTAAACTCACTTTGTGGAATCCATTCAATTGGTAATATTTGCAGCATGGATTGGAGTTCAGCAATTTTTCCTTCATTGCTGGTAGCAAGAACAATTTGAAGCGGATTTTCTTTTGCCATGGTTGTGTACGCCTTTGGTGCTGGACATAAAATTCCTGCCCATTATATACTCGTGGCACATTAATTATAAGGGTTCATGCGATGTTAACAGCACGAAAAACAAGCCAATGTTGTGAATGGATTGCTTTAATGCTTTTAACGTCATGTTTTTTTGTTTCCCCGATCAGTGTTTCACTCACAACGATTACTTATCTAGGGGCATTTATATTTTTATTATTGTCGGGTGATTGGCGTGCACGTTGGGAGCGCATTAAAAATAATAAAGCAGCAATGAGTTTTTGGCTATTGTTTGCGTTATTAATTGTAGGGATTTTTTATTCTGCATCTACACCTCAATTTATTTTTAAAGATATTCAGAAACGACACTACTTATTAATGACGCCGTTTTTTATGATGATCATACAAGATGAGCAGTGGCGGCAACGGATGATTAATGCATTTTTATTTGCAATGATTGTTACTTTATTTTTTTCAAGTATTCAAACTATTTTTCATGTAAGATTTTCAAATTCTATTCATTTATTACGTCATCAGTTTGATATTTCCAGTGTTTTTGTCGACCATATTGTACAAAGTTTTGCGATGAATATTGCGGCATTTATTTGTGCTTATCGCTTTTTTTTCAAAAAGAAAAATAGAATGGCTTACCTTATTTTTTTTATTTTAATGGCTGTGAATATCATGCTGATGAATAAAGGTCGGACGGGTTATGGGATATTCTTGCTTTTGTGTTTTTATTTAAGTGTTATTCGTTTTGGGTGGAAGGGGATAGCGGTTACTGGTTTATTGTCTGTCGTTGCTTGTTTGTTTGTGCTTTATACGCCGAATAATTTCCATGCTCGTTTGCAGAAAATGCATTATCAGTATGGTGCTTTTCAGAAATTTGAAAAGCGGGGCGTTCTAATGCATCATCAATCGGTTATTCAGCGCATTGAGATGTGGAAGATATCAAAAAAAATGATTAAAAAGCGTCCTTGGTTTGGTTACGGCACCGGCGGTATTGAGGCGCAACTACCTAAAATAATACCTGCAAAAGAACGGGTATTTAATAAGTCGCTTAATTACGTTGAATCAGATTATTTAAATTTTATATTAGCCTTTGGTTTTGTTGGGTTAGCTGTTTTCCTGTTTGTGATTTTTTTGCAAATTAAAACCACGTTTCAATTACCGCACCCCTATCGCTGTTTAATGCAGGCAACATTAATCGCTCTGTTGTTTGGAGGTATCTTTAACGGATTTTTAATTTCATTTTCAGTTTCACATTTTTATGCTTTGTTGTCTGCAGTTTGCTTTAGCGCTTTGTGCAATTCTCGGAGAGATGAAATAATATGATACCGCTTAATCACATCAAACATATTTTGATTTCTCGAACAGATAATGTTGGCGATCTGATTCTAACATTGCCGATCACGGGCATTTTAAAGAAAAATTTTCCGGATGTGAAAATTACATTTCTAGCGCGAGATTATGTGCGAGATGTTGTAAAACATTGCATACATACAGATGGCTTCTTAAGCTGGGATGTTTTGTCTGCAATGAAAAAATCAGATGCAATTGCAGAAATTAAATCACATGGATTTGATGTGGTGATTCATACTTTTCCTAAAAAAGAAATTGCGCGCCTGATGAAAAAAGCACATGTGCCATATCGTATCGGCACGTCCCGTCGAGGATATCATTGGCTCAATTGTAATGAGAAAGTGAATTTTAGTCGAATAAAATCAAGTTTGCACGAAGGGCAATTGAATTTGCAGTTGCTAAAACCTTTTAATATCGATGTGAATAAGAATGATTTCCCGTATTTAAACGCGCAAATGGGTTTTCAAATTAAAGAGCCATTATCATCTAACATAAAATCATTTTTAAAGCCTGATCGATTTAATTTAATTATTCATCCTTTCACAAATGGCCATACGCGCGAATGGCCTGTTTCGCATTTTATTGCATTGATTCAGCAATTGCCGTGTGACCGCGTGAATGTCATTGTAACGGGTTCGCCAAAAGAAAGTGATGTCATTTTAAATAGTATTATGCCGCATTGCCCTAACATCACCAGTGCAGCAGGCAAATGCAGCTTGAGTGAATTACTGCAATTAATTAATGCTGCAGATGGATTAGTTGCAAATGCAACGGGGCCATTGCATGTGGCAGCAGCGCTTGGCATTCGTGCATTGGGATTATATCCCATCACAAAAGGCATTGATCCAAAACGGTGGCAGCCGGTGGGTAAAAAAGCGGAGTATTTGACAGCAGATCCGAATTGTAATGCGCCAAGTTGCTGCGGAAAAAATGATTGTTTTTGCATGAAATCGATTACAGTTGATCAAGTGAAAAATGTTGTTATGCGCTGGATAGCCTAATGAAAAACCGCATTGGTATTTTACTAATTAATTTGGGTACGCCGGATGCGCCAACAGAAGATGCTGTGAAAAAATATCTCAGTGTTTTTTTATCTGATCCGTATGTTATTACCTTGCCGGCATTATTGCGTGATTTCCTAGTAAAGAGGATTATTTTGCGCAAGCGGTTAAAATTGTCTGTAGGAGCTTATCAAA
>MGXX01000072.1:0-1065 GCA_001801515.1 Gammaproteobacteria bacterium RIFCSPHIGHO2_12_FULL_38_11 | reverse complement strand
TGCTTGCTAATAGCCGCGCGTTTCACAAGGCAGTTTCAAAAAAGCACGAGGAAGATTTTATTGTTACCATGGGTATGCGTTATGAAAATCCCAGTATTGAAAGCGCAATAGAAGCGTTAAGAGAAAATAACTGTCAGAAAATAATTGTATTGCCTTTATTTCCGCAATTTTCAACAGCAACAACACAGTCTGCATTGGAGAGAGTTAATTCGATTTTCAAAAATAAAAATTATTTTCCCGAATTAAAAATAATGCGTGATTTCCATAATCAAGATTTTTATACGCATTCTTTTGCAAAAATAATTCAGGCATCGTTTAATAAAAATAATTCGGAATTTGTTTTAATGAGTTATCATGGATTGCCTTTGCGTCACGCTGGTGCAGAAGAATATCGTCAACAATGCATTGTTTCATCAGAATTAATAGCGGATAAGGCAGGGTTGTATAAAGAGCAGTTTCAAGTTTCATTCCAATCGCGCTTAGGTTTTACAAAATGGATAACGCCATACACTGATCACGTTGTTAAAAAATTAAGAAAAAAGAATATTAAAAAACTATCGGTTGTGTGTCCGTCATTTGTTGTAGATTGTGTAGAAACATTAGAAGAAATCAATATTCGTTTACGTGAACAATGGTTAATGTTGGGGGGTGAATCATTTGAATTTATTCCTTGTTTGAATGTGGATGATGAGTGGGTGGATGGATTTTGTAATATGATCTCGGAAAGTACAAATAAAGTACTATAAAATACAAGTCGCAACGTTTATACTGAGTATATTAATCGTAATACAAGCGTTTTGGCGGAGAAACTGAATTGAAGAAAGAACTACCTATCGGCATTTCAACGTTGAGCGAAATTGTTAACAAGAATCGTGTTTATGTTGATAAAACAGTTTTTGTTAGCAAGCTCGCCACCGCAGGGAAATATTATTTTCTCTCTCGTCCGCGTCGTTTTGGTAAAAGTCTGTTTGTCGATACGCTTAAGCAGGCTTTTCTAGGTAATAAAGCGATATTTAAAGGATTGTACCTGGAAAATCATTGGGATTGGGATGAAACTTTTCCTGT
>MGXX01000071.1:13255-27852 GCA_001801515.1 Gammaproteobacteria bacterium RIFCSPHIGHO2_12_FULL_38_11 | reverse complement strand
AAATGTTTTAAAATCTTTTTCTAAAAACTGGGTTTGTGTTTCAAAAATCATTAATATTTTTTGTTCAAACCACACTTGCATACCCGGTGTTAATGGCATGCCACGTAATTGATACGTTTTAATGACATCAATCACATTGCGCAGGGTTTTAATATTATCCATTTCTTTTGGGATAAGTATTTTAAAATGACGTGATGCGTTTTTAAAATTAATGACTATTTTTTTTGCTTTTTCTGAACCTGTTTTTTGAATATGTTCACACAACATTTTTTCAATGACTGTTAAATAGGGTTTGCATTCTTCCTCTGTTGCAACACGAACAGCATCGGTTAAATATTTTAATTTATTATCAGCATCATAAACAAATACAATTCCGCCCGACGCACCTGTACACAAGCCTTTTCCAAGTGCACCCAGAAACATCACTGTTCCCGATGTCATATATTCACACGCAAAATCACCTGCATCACCATCAAGTACAATTTGACCGCCCTTCATCACAATACCAAAACGATGCCCAACTGAACCTTGGATAAATACTTTTCCACCATAAATACCATAAAATGCAGCATTTCCTGCAACTTGTTTGTGTGGTGTGCGAATGATTAATTCACCGCCCGTCATACTTTTTCCACAACCATCTTGAACATGGCCATGATGATTAAGCGTCATATTGGGCGGTGTGACAAATCCAAAACTTTGCCCTGCAACACCTTCTGTGTTTAAAATAATTTTTGCAGTGCGGTTGGCTTCCAAATGTTTGACAAACTCACCAGCAATACGCGCACCAAAACTACGATCAGCGGTTGTTAATACAATTTTTTTAGCAATAAAAATGCCTGTTGGATTTTCTTCAAAAAAATGCTTTATTTCTTTAACTAACGCATCCTCTTTTGGATTGCAAAATAATTTTTTTCGTTTTTCAAATGCTTGCGCAATTTGTTCTTTTGACAAAGCAGGCGGTAAATGACTACGATCTAAAATAGCTGAAAAATCATATAATTTTTCTAATTCTGGATTAATTAATGATAGTAATTCAGTGCGGCCACGAATATCACGTATATTTTTTACACCCAATAAAACTAATTTTTCTTGAATAGCTGCTGCTAAATTAACAAAATAACGCTCAACGTTTAATTGATCACCTTTAAATAAATGCCCATCAATAGCAACACCCGGCTGACAACTTTTATTACATGTGCGTTGCATTTTACAACCCATGGTAAGCATTGCGGTTGTACCCAATTCAAAATCATCCGCTCCAAAAATCGCCGCTGTAATAATATCGTCAGCTGTTTTAAATCCACCGCTGGTACGCAATTTAACGAGATCGCGATAAGCTGTTTTTTGTAGTGCTTTATTCACTTCTGCCAATCCAATTTCAGCAGGCATGCCGGCGTGTTTAATGCTGGACTGCAATGCAGCCCCTGTACCACCCGAATTTCCCGCAATATTAATTTCATCAGCACCTGCTTTTACTACACCAACAGCAATGGTTCCGATGCCTTCAGAAGCCACTAATTTCACGCAAACGCTAATATTAGGATTAACACGTTTAATGTCGTAAATAATCTGATGTAAATCTTCAATTGAATAAACGTCATGATGCGGCGGGGGACTGATAAAACCAACACCAGGTAACCCACCGCGTTGCGCTGCAAAACGAATTGTAATTTTAGAGCCAGGTATTTCACCCCCCTCACCCGGTTTAGCGCCTTGCGCACCTTTCCACTCTACTTCTACAGCTGCAATCAATTGCATTGCACTCACGCCAAAACGGGCTGAGGCAACCTGCTTACTGCGGCTGGATGTTAGTGGATCACGCAGTTCTTTTTGATCCTCGCCACCCTCACCTGAGGCCGACAGACAGCCAATGGCATTCATGCCAGTAACCAATGCTGCATGTGCTTCAACTGTTAATGCACCTTGACTCATACTGCCACTGAATAAATGCTTGCGAATAGCTTCTTGTGTTTGCAATTGAATGCGCGGATCATCAGTTAATCTCAATAATTCACCTGCATGGGTATTTTCCGCAACCTGAAATAAATGACTGATTGATGTTGGATGTTTTTTATTATAAGCGACAATTTTATCTGATAATAATTTAAAAGCAGAAGAAACTTTAAATTTTTCTAAATATGTAGACGGGTAAAAACCATTCACCTTTTTACTCGAATCTAAAAATCCTTTTTCAACTACAAAATCAGCGGGATTAATAAAATCACCAATCCCCTTTTTTTCTAATAGCTTATGCAGACGATATATAACAGCACGAACTTCTTCGTCTTTTAAAAAATCTGTAAACGCATTAATAACCTCAGGACCAAAACCATGTTTAATACCCTTTTTTTCAGGCATGTAATAACCTGATCGGTATAATTTTGAAAAATCATTCTTTTTATCGAAGGCCTGGGTATGACGAATGCCGACATGCGCTGCAATATGCCCTAAACTAATCCCTTTCAAGGGAGAATAAAAACCGCCAAAAATACGCGCCAAAGAAGTGGGATACGGATCATGAGGATCATTTTCATCATCATTAAAATTTAACCCCAATGCAGACAATAATTTTCCACCGCAGTAATTATTAATATCTGTAATACCCATTTTTCCCATGGTTTTAAGCAAAGATTTTTCAGATGCGCTTCGATAGCATTCTGTTTTGCTTTTATCATTTGGATACAGCGCATGTAATTTTTCATGCACACCACGTGCATAAATCGCATTGGCACCGACGGCCAGCAATGCTGCGGTTTGATGTGGCCCAGATACTTGATAAGAATCGGCAAGAATGGAAACACTGCGAATTAAATTTTTATTTTCCAAGTGTTTTCTAACAGCAGCAACGGCAATCATGTCAGGAATTGTTGCACGTTTATCAGAAACATTTTTGTCGCTCAAAATTAAAATACCACCTATTATTGCAGCCTTTTCAGCAGCCATGAGTAATTTTTTAAGCGCAATACGCATACATTCTGCAGTAGCGGGAATTGAGAATGTCATATCCAGAATATGTGTTCTAACACGCATTGTCTGTTCAATTGCTCTGAATATTTCGAACGATAAAATAGGGGAGGCAATGCTGATTTGTTTTGCCTCTTTAATTGCGTTTAGTCGCGCTCCTAACGTACTTGCTAAATTAAATCGTTCATATTCTTTGATTGAATCTAAGGGGGGTGCTGAAACTTGTGCGAATAATTGATGGAAAAAATAGGAAATGTGTGGCGGTAATCCCTGCGTATATAATGGATGTGTATCATCACCCATTGCAGCAACACGTTCAGTACCATTAACGGCCATGTATCGAACAACATGCTCAACTGTTTCGTAATCCCAACCAGACGTAAATAACCTTCGATTTAAATCGGGTGATGGTTTGGGTGTTATGCCACTTATAGGCGCTAAAGTGACAAACGTTTGCTTCGATATCGTTTGAAAATATTTTCCATGCGTATGTTCATTCTGATATGCATTGCTAATTTGTTCTAAAATTTGCTTTGTTTCAAGCAATTTTCCATCCGGTGTTAGCATTAACAGAGCACCCGCTTCTAACATACCTTTGCAAATTATTCTCCAACCCTTTGGCGTTGTTGTAACATAATCATCTGATGCTGCATGAAATTGTCGATTACCCAGCACATCCTCCAAAATCGTATAACGGGCTGGACGTAAACCCACATCATCTAATTTCGCCATAAAATACCCATTACTTGCCGCCACGGCAAATGCAGGACCATTATAGGGTGTTCGCTCCGCACAAAAAACAGCAAGCATTGCGTTTACCTCAGCGGAATCATCAGGCGATTTAGAGGGCGACATCAATCGAACAAATGCTTCAGCCAATGAAATCTTTTTCATCGCCATTAAATTAGCAAGATCAGCATCAAACTGCAGTGAATCAGATAGTTTATTATTGGGATAAATTCCTTGAAAATTATTTGCATTTAATTGCGCGCGCATTTGCGCCGCATTTGCTTGCGCTGAATTTAATTCACCATTATGGGACCAAAAAAAAGGGCAAGGCTGTGCGTTTGCCCATTGTGGATCTGTATTGGTTGCAAAACGCGCATGAACAGAAACAGCTGAAGCAGTAAACGCTTTATCTTGTAAATCACGATAAAAACTTGCCACACCGCCTGGACGCAACATGCCTTTATACACAATCGATTCGCTACTTTGCGAAACAATATTTAAATTAACGCCTCTTGTTCTAGCATCATTTACAATATTTAATGCGGCTTGACGGACTTTGTTCTCATCAATGCGCGTTGCAGTTTCAACTGGTACTAAAATTGCCTGCCAGATTGCTGGCTTTTTTTGACGGGCTTTTTTCGACAAAACATGATCATTCACATCCGTGTTGACATTTCGCCAGCCAGCAACACGCAAACCATTGGCAAGACAATTTCGCTCAATTAGCTTCTTCGCTTCTTTTTCTTTTATTGCATTGGAAGGTAAAAAATATTGTCCAATAGCGTAGTGTTTGTCTTTCAGTTTGTGTGCTGTGCTTTTTCCCCCTGTCAGTGCAGAAAATTTACATTGATCTATTTTTTTTTGAAAAAAGTTTGTCGATAACGTATAAAAACGAATACCAGCACCATCGCTTTCATCTGTTACTAAATTATACCCGGAACGATAATCGAAATTTTTTAAAACCGTTAATCCATCATCAACAATACGATGATTTGCTACTCGACCTAGTTTTTTTTTATGGAAATTAACAATCATTCCAACACCACATGCTGAATGGTCACGTTCAGGCATTTAAAACTCCTTGTAAATTAATCTAGGATAATACATTGCAATTTAAATTTCTAACAGCATTAGGGAGAATTAAAACACCAAATGACACAAGACATATAACTGACTTGGAAAAATGCCTAATAACAAAACGGCTAATCCATTAATGCTCATCGCTGCTGTTAGATTAGCGGGACATTCTATTTTTTCAAGCTGCTTTGATTCTTCAAAATACATAACTTTAACAACACGAATATAATAATATGCGCCGATAATGGCAAAAATAATGGCGATGACCGCCAACCAAACGGAATGATTTCGTATTAATGCTTCTAAAATCCCTACTTTGGCAATAAATCCAACGAGCGGCGGAACACCCGCGAGTGAAAACATCATCAACAGCATCATCAATGCAAGCCAGGGTTGGCGTTGGGATAAGCCAGAGAAATCATTTATTTCATTGGCTTCAAAACCTGTTTTTGATAACAACACGATCATGCCAAACACACCCAAACTCGTCAGTGCATACGTTACCATATAAAATAATGCCGCAGACTCACCTCTGATGGTGCCGCAGGCCAAACCCAATAACATATAACCCATCTGTGCAATCGAAGAATACGCTAATAATCTTTTAATATTCGTTTGTACAAGCGCAACCAAATTACCCACTGCTATAGATAATAATGCAATCACAATTAACACTTCATCCCATTGAACATGCAATCCAGGCGCTGCATCCATAAAAAAACGAATAGCCAAACCAAATGCAGCAATTTTAGGTGCTGCTGAAATCAATAATGTCACCGAGTTGGGTGCGCCATCGTACACATCAGGTACCCAAGAATGGAATGGCGCTGCACCTAATTTGAAAGCGATGCCCGCAATAACAAACACCAAGCCAAATATTAAAATTAAATGTGCGTCAGCGGGCATTGCAGAAATCACAGATGCAACAACTGATAAATCTAGGCTGTGCGTAGCGCCAAAAAATAAAGACAAGCCATATAACAACATGCCTGATGCTACCGCACCAATAATAAAATACTTTATTGCAGCTTCAATGCAGCGTTCCCTTGAACGCATTAATGCCACCATCGCATAAATTGGCAATGACATTAATTCTAGCCCTAAAAATAATGTCACAAAATTTGCAGCGGAAACCAAAACCATCATGCCTAAAGTTGACAATAACCCCAAGACATAAAATTCATTGGCAGGAATACCATTGTTTTTATTGTATAAATGTGAATACCAAAACGTAAACAGCATTCCAATTAAAATAAATATTTTTAAAACAAATGATAGACTATCAATGACGATCATATGATGGAATAGATAGGTAGCCCATTTTTGCAATCCACCCGTCATAAATAGTGCTAATATTCCTGTCAATACCAGTGTCAATTGCGTTAAAAAAAATGAAAGACGCGGCGCGCCATTTTTTGAAAACACACCAATCATTAAAATAATGCATGACATTGCCAGCAGAAAAATTTCCGGGAGGATGCGCATTAAACTGCTAAATAAATTCATGACTAAACCTTTTCTTTTTTCTCTAAATCACCGCAACACTTGTTCCGTTCGGTTCATCAGAATTACCATTGCTTTTATTTTATTACGTAAGGGATGAACCTCACTTCACGCGTATATGGCTCCACATTGCGGCTCCGTATTACGTTACCGTGACGCAAGCGTCAACAAATTCCCAATCGACGCATGAAACATATTTAACATGGGGTTAGGATCAACACCAATCCAAACGACAGGAACTGCTAATAATATAAATATTAATAAATTAACGCCAGTTGCATCTTTTAATTGGGCAACAGATTCATGTTTAATTTGTCCGAAGAAAACACGTTTAACCATCCATAATGTATAAACAGAACCAATCACTAAAATAGAAGCCGCAATGAACGTTACCCAAAAACTGGTTTTAAAAATACTCAATAAAATCATAAATTCACCAACGAAACCAGATGTGCCTGGCAATCCAACATTTGACATGGCATACAACATAAAAAACGCAGCAAAGACAGGCATCGTTTTTGCAATACCACCAAAATTAGCAATTTTGCGCGTATGCAGTTGTTCGTATAACACACCAAACGCAATAAACATAGCGCCCGCACCAAAGGCATGTGAAATCATTTGCACCATCGCGCCTTCCATGCTCATATACGCATCATTTAAATTGCCAGTACGCGCAACAATTAATAATGCCATGTAAGCGCCTAAAGTCACAAATCCCATATGCGAAATCGACGAATAAGCAATTAATTTTTTCATGTCAGTTTGAACAATTGCAATAAAGCCAATATAAACAATGCTGATAAGTGATAAAACAATCATGAGCCAAGCCAATTTATGGCTTGCATCCGGCACAATCGGCAAACTGAATCGCAAAAATCCATACCCACCAATTTTTAACATTAAAGCAGCCAAGACAACAGAACCCCCCGTTGGTGCTTCCGTATGCGCATCCGGTAACCAAGTATGGAATGGCCACATCGGCACTTTGATTGCAAATGCCAGTAAAAATCCTATAAAAATTAAAATTTGCACCTTAAGTGGCAATGTCATTTTATAAAAATTCAAAATATCAAAACTCTTTGCATGCAACCCCAAATATAAAAGAACAACCAGTAATAAAGCAGAACCAAAAAAAGTGTAAATAAAAAATTTCATCGCAGCATAAGAACGATTTACACCACCCCAAATACCAATGCTCAAATACATCGGAATCAACATGCTTTCCCAAAAAAAATAAAATAAAATTGCATCAATCGATGCAAAGACACCAATCACTGTACCCTGCATCACTAAAAAGGTTGCTAAATATTCAGCAACTTTATCATGAACCGTGGTATACGAAACCAAAACAATAATAAGGGTTGTAAAACAAGTTAAAATAATGAGGGGGAGCGAAATACCATCAACCCCAATATCATAATTAATATGCAGCACGGGCAACCAATTTAGACGCTCACGAAATTGCATTGCTGCAGTATGATAATTAAATTTCCACACCATCAGGGCGCACAATATTAATGGCACGATTGAAATAATTAAGGCGATATAACGCGCTTTTTTTTCGTTATTTTTTCCACGAAAAAATAAGACGAAGATAGCGCCGAAAATAGGTAGCCAGATGAGTGCGCTTAATATAGGAAAATTATTCAACATTTTAATATCTCGTTTTTTACATAAAAATGTCAGTGTCCTATTTCCTGACACCGTTCACTGATATTGTTTATTTTATTTGCGTTCTTCGTCGCTTCCACTCGCTTACGCTCGGGGCTCTGGGGTTTAATATATCATCCAAACTAAAAAACCCAACAAGCCAACAATCATTATCAAAGCATAATGATATAAATAGCCTGATTGTAATTTGCGTAATAAGCTAGAAATGCGCGTAACGCCTCGACCGGATCCGTCGACCATACCAGCATCCAGTACTTTTAAATCACCTGTGTGAAAAAAGAATTCACTCATTTTTAGCGTGCCGCGTGTAAAAAACCAATGATTAAAAATATCAAACCCGTATTGTGCTACTAATAAATCACGAATCCAGGATAAACGACGGTAAAAAAATCCATTCATTTTAGGCAGCAAAATCACAGTAATCCAAGCAGAAACAATACCAGACAATGAGAACCAGAAAGGCAATGTGTGAACACAATTTTTTATTGTATTCCAAGCACCCGGAAATTGTGTAGCCATCTGTGCCAACACATTATATTGCGGCAACACTGTAATACTCTTTCCTAAAAATCCAGGTGAAGCATATAGCATAGGCTTAACTACAAAAATACCAAGCAATAATGACGGAATCGCCAATAGAATTAATGGCAGCAACATTATCCAATGTTCTTTTAAATGCACTCGGGTATGTTCATCCATACGCTCAGCTGTGTGAAATGCCATAAAAAAAGCACGGAAAATATAATACGCTGTCACAAATGCGCCAATTAATAGCATCCAATATGAATATTGTGCACCGATAATCGTACTGTGACGCACCGCATCAATAATAGCATCTTTTGAAAAAAATCCGGCTGTTGGTGGCACAGCAGAAAGCGCCAATGCACCAATTAAAAAGGTTATATAGGTAACGGGTAAATATTTTTTTAAATTGCCCATCTTTCGCAAATCTTGTTCATGATGCATCGCAATAATGACCGACCCTGCTGCTAAAAATAATAATGCCTTAAAACAAGCGTGTGTTATTAAATGAAAAATACCAGCATGAAAGGCGGATGCCCCATTGGCTGCCATCATATAACCCAATTGAGACATCGTTGAATAGGCAATCACGCGTTTAATATCATTTTCAACAAAGGCCAATAAACCCAACATCAGCGCGCCTGTCGCACCGACAATCATAACCACACTTAAGGACACGGATGATAATTCAAATAGTGGCGACATTCTGGCAACCATAAATACACCAGCTGTTACCATTGTTGCGGCATGGATTAAAGCGGAAATAGGCGTAGGACCTTCCATCGATTCTGGCAACCATACATGCAATGGCATTTGCGCTGATTTACCCATTGCGCCAATAAATAATAAAATACAAATCACTGTGATAATTGACCAGGGGTGATGAGGGAAAATTGAAATCGTAGTTTGTGACAAGCTCGATAATTTTGAAAATACGGTTGCATAATCCAGACTGCCGCAATAATCTAAAATCGCAGCGATCCCCAGTATAAAACCAAAATCCCCTACTCGGTTTACAATAAATGCTTTTAATGAACCGACAGCAGCAGATTCTTTGTCATACCAAAAGCCAATGAGTAAATACGAAACCAAACCAACGCCTTCCCAACCAAAAAATAACTGTAAAAAATTATTAGCGGTGACGAGCATTAACATAGCAAAAGTAAAACCCGACATGTAACAAAAAAAACGTTGATCACCTGCATCGCCCTTCATATAGCCGATACTGTAAATATGCACGATAGTAGCAACAAACATCACAACAACCATCATGATTGCGGTTAAGGAATCAATTAAAAATCCAATATCTAATTGAAAAGAGCCACTGACAGCCCAAGTATAAAGTGTGCCATCAAAGGAACCACCATCAAGCACAACTAATTTAAAAATAGCCAGTGCGCAGAAAAATGAAATGCTCATTAATAAAATAGTAACGGTGTGCGCACCCCGTATGCCAATGCGCTTGCCAAAAAAGCCAGCGATGAGGCTGCCTAGGAGTGGTAACAAGACCACGAGTAACGATAATTTTTCTATCATGTTAACCTTTTAACACATTAATTTCTCGCACACCAATTGACCCAGTACGACGATATAATAAAACCAAAATCGCCAATCCAATTGCCGCTTCAACCGCTGCAACTGTTAAAATAAAAAACACAAATACTTCACCTGCAGGGTCAGCAAAATATTGTGCGAAAGCAATGAAATTAGTATTCACTGCTAATAACATTAGTTCAATGCACATCATCAGCATAATAATATTTCGGCGATTGATAATAATACCAACAAAGCTTAGGCCAAATAAAATGGCGCCGACGATTAAGTAATTCACTAGAGGTATCATATACACTCGCTTTGCTCACACACGCAGGCTACCACCCGCGTTTCTGTGCTATTTTAAATTAATTATGCGCAACCGATCTTTCTTATTCGCTTGAGTTTGTTTATTAATCGACTGCGACTTCGTATCTGATTTTTTGCCGTGAAATGCTAGGGCAATTGCGGATATCATACCAACCAATAACAACACCGCACAGATTTCAAACGGGAATAAATAATTCGTAAATAATAAAGTACCAATTGCTTCCACATTGTTATAACTCGCATCATAATGCGTTGGCAGTGTATTTGCTAATGGCCAATGCAATGCAAACACATAAAAAGCGGTGCCCACTAACATAATCAGGCACAAAAATCCCAGTGATAACAGCGACAGTGGCGATGATGGCGTCTGTTTATTTTCAGTTTTCAACATCATCACCACGAATAAAAATAATGTCATCACCGCACCAACATAAACAAAAATTAACAATAGTGACAAAAATTCTGCTTGCATCGACATCCACAAAACAGCACTCGCAAAAAAAGCAACCACTAAAAATAATACGGCTTTCACAGGGCTTTTTGCGGTAATAACCATCGTTGCTGATGCGACCAACAGAATAGTGAAGACATAAAAAATAACTTGATGTATTGGAAATAGCATTAAATCTCCCCGTTCACTTCATTCACGACCCCCTTGAAAAAGGGGGTGATTAGCTATCTATACTTTGCATCAACCGCTAAATTATCAGCAATTTGTTTCTCATAAATATCACCAATCGCCAATAATTTTTCTTTCGTTAAAATATTTTGTCCACGCTCTGTAATTGAATAATGCATTTCTGGCGTTAATACAACAGCGTCCACCGGACAGGCTTCTTCACAAAACCCACAATTAATACATTTAAAAGCGTCTATTTCATAACGCGTTGTGCGACGCGAACCATCTTTTTCTCGCGGACCCGCATCAATTTTAATAGCCAATGCAGGGCAAACTGCTTCGCATAATTTACAACCGATACAACGTTCTTCACCGTTAGGATATCGACGCAATGCTAACATGCCCCTGAAACGTGGAGAAATCGGTGTTTCTTCTTCGGGATATTGAATGGTTGTTTTCCTGCGGAAAAAATATTTTCCAGTTAAGAATAAGCCTTGCAATAATTCCCATAATGTAAAGCGCTTTATGAGCTGTTTCAATTTCATAGTTTCTCGCTGTTTTCTAGAATTCATGCAACAAATTTTTTTCACTGCGGGGACCACACGCACCCTCCCGGGCGTTTCTGTGCTATATACTCCACGCGCGGCTCAGCGCTAATTTAATTGCACCGCCAGCGCCACCACAATTAACCAAACTAAAGTCACGGGAATTAATATTTTCCAGCCCAAATACATAATTTGGTCGTAACGATAACGTGGAAACGTTGCACGCATCCAAAAATATAAGAATATAAAAAAGGCCATTTTTATTAACAGCCAAAAAATGCCAGGGATCCATGAGAATAAATGATCCAGCACAGGAATACCTTGAAATGGGGATAACCAACCGCCGAAAAAAATTATCGATGCCAATGCAGACACCAAAATCATATTCGCGTATTCAGCCAAAAAGAAAATCGCAAAAGCCATGCCAGAATATTCAACGTGGAATCCCGCTACAATTTCTGCTTCACCTTCTGCAACATCAAACGGTGCACGATTGGTTTCTGCAACACTTGAAATCCAATAGACAATAAATAAAGGAAATAAAGGCAACCAATACCAATGCCATAATCCCCCACTTTGTTTTAAAACCAAGCTGGATAAATTCATCGTGCCAGATGCTAAAATCACACCGACTAATGAAAATCCCAATGCAATTTCATATGAAATAACTTGCGCTGCCGAACGTAATGCGCCAAATAAGGCGTATTTTGAGTTCGACGCCCAACCCGCTACTAAAATCCCATAAACACCCAATGAAGTCATGGCAAATAAATACAAAACCCCGGCATTAATATTGGCAAGCACCCAACCTTTCATAAAAGGCACAACGGCCCATGCTGCCAATGCAGGCATAATAGATAACATCGGTGCTATGACAAATAAATAATTGTTTGATCTGCTCGGGACAATAACTTCTTTAAATAATAATTTCACGACGTCAGCAATCGGCTGTAATAATCCAAAAGGGCCCACACGATTAGGACCGATTCGTCCTTGCATATAACCGATGACTTTGCGTTCCGCCATTGTCACATAAGCAACTGTTATCATTAACGGCAATAAGATGCAGATAATTTTAATGATAATCCAGATGAGTGTTTGAAGTTGCGAAATCATTCGTGATCACCCCTTTTGCTAACAAAACCAGGGGGATTTATCGTTTCTTGCAATGCTTTCGCTCTTCGCACTAATGCGTTGTCACGATACATGTGCCAGGTTGGCACAATTGCTGTTGCAGAGAATTTGGGTAAGACAATATTCATCGTAATATCGCATTTCACGACGCTTGTTCCGTTCGCTACACTCACTTCACGCGCGTCTCCACCACACGCGCCATCGCCACAACATGATCGCAATTCATCACGCACTGCACTTGCCGATTCATAATTAAAATTCGCTAAATTCATTTTATTTGCCAATACACGCAATACTTTCCACGCAGGTTTTGATTCACCATGAGGCACACCCACTGATTTAAAGGATTGCCATACACCCTCAACGTTCACATAAGTTCCTTCATTTTCAGAATAAGGTGTAATCGGTAAAATAAAATCAGCATATTCTCGCATTTTTTCTGTCGAAAATGTCGACAAGCAAACAACTAATTTTGATTGGGACAATGCTTCCATCGATTTTTCTTTGTAAGCAGAATCAAACTCTAATTCCGCGCCTAGTATAAAATAAGCAGAAACAGGATCAGTGGTTAATAATGATTTTGCCTCTTTACCAACATGAATTAAGGGCGCACCTGCAACATCACGATGCGGAACACAGCCCGCGATCCAAGCACCTGCTGTGTTTGCACCATCGGTTAATGAGCCCGTTTCCGCACCCGATAATATTTTAATATGATGCACCAAGCTTCGTAGCGTTGCAGCGTGTGGATGATGTAGCGCATAAGCGCCAAAAATAATCATGGCTTTGGGGGATGATAATAATTGTTGGGCGATACATTTAGCGTTTTCGGAAGGAATAATATTTTCTAAACCAGCTATTTTACTATTAAGATCCGTACTGTGAATCCGAGTTTCGCGGTCGCTTAGCACTTCGCTTCCTTTGGCATTATCAGAAGCTTTCAGTAATGCCAATGCTTTTGCAATTTCCGCCAGTGATTTCACAATATCAACGTGAATTATTTTTTCAGATAGTTTATAAACAAAAGAATAATCTTCAGGATTAACCGCCATTATTTTCAAACCATCTTGATACGCTTTAAAAATACGCGTGCTGATAATCGGTTGTTCATAGCGCACATTAGAACCAATTAACAAAATGGTATCGCAGGCTTCAATATCTGCAATTTTACTGTTTAACGCTGGAAATAACGGACGATGCATTTGATCTGAAAAATCAGATTCACGAATACGATGATCAATATTATTTGAGCCCAATGCGCGAATTAATTTTTGAAACAAATAATATTCTTCAACAGTTGAAGAATAGCCTGCGATGCCGGCTATTTTATCAGCACCCTCTGTATTGCAAATATGTTTTGTCAAATGGGCAACAGCATCTAATGCATACTCCCATTCCACTTCCACCCACTTATTATTTTTTTTCATCAGTGGTTTGCCAACACGATCGGAATGATATAATCCTTCAACACTGAAACGATCACGATCACTCATCCACATTTCATTGATTGCTTGATTTTCCTTGGGAACCGAACGAAAAACATGACGCGCAGGTGAATTATCCATTTTGCGAGAATGCAAAAATACATTGGTTCCCAC
The DNA here is from genome assembly GCA_001801515.1 of Gammaproteobacteria bacterium RIFCSPHIGHO2_12_FULL_38_11. The sequence continues at coordinate 13,621 of MGXX01000071.1, read as the reverse complement.
ACAATCATGCGGCGAAATGGAGGCATGCTCAGAGACTTCCCAGCCACGCATTTGATAACGCGCTGGTTTATTCGTTAATGCACCCACAGGACATAAATCAATAATATTGCCGGAAACTTCAGACGTTAAAAAATGTTTAACATACGTGCCAATTTCTTCTTTTTCACCACGATTAACAACACCCATTTCACGAAGGCCTGCCACTTCTTCGCCGAATCGAACACAGCGCGTACATTGTATGCAACGCGTCATTTCCGTTTCAATTAAGGGGCCAATATCTTCGCTGCACACAGCGCGTTTTGCTTCGGTATATTCTGATTTAGATTGGCCAAAGCCCATGGATAAATCTTGTAATTCGCATTCGCC
>MGXX01000071.1:1771-13227 GCA_001801515.1 Gammaproteobacteria bacterium RIFCSPHIGHO2_12_FULL_38_11 | reverse complement strand
AATGCCATGTCAGATTTGGTTTTGATTTTCATGTCTTTGGTAATGGGTGTGGCGCAAGCGGGTAAAGGCTTACCCATTTTTTCGACTTCAATTAAGCACATGCGGCAATTTGCCGCAATCGACAATTTCTTGTGATAACAAAACCGCGGAATATACACACCCGCTTCATCGGCCGCTTCGATAATCGTTGTCCCTTCGGGGACGGATAAGGGTTTGCCATCTAATTCAAATTCGATCATAACGAGCCTTAAGCTTGTCTAGGGTAAGTGCATGAAACAATGAATTCTAGCACAATTAAGTCGCAGAGATTAAGCCAAAAATGAACTTATGTAAACTTCAACGGCACTTCATCGCAGGGCAGCCTCATTAAAATGAATGTGCTTTAGCTGATTGCTCGGAGGATATTTTTGAAACACGCCGCAAGTACATCCGTGTAGGCTAATGATTGCCCTTCCGGGGCAATCATTGTTTCAAAAATACCTCACTCACAATCATCCGCGCGCTTTCATTTTAACGAAAATCATTTAGGGCGTGATCCTGTCTGTTCTGGCGATTGCTGGGCTATTTTAAGATAAGCGTCTATATCGTTCAAAAATTGCGGTTCAGTTTCTTTTGCATTTGATGATGGTGCGTAGACAAAAAAATAACCCAGTTTCTCAGATTTCAAAAAATACCACGACGAAGGCGCTATTTCTTTAACTCGTTTAAGCGTTGCTTCTGACATTGCCACTTCTAAACTATTATATTTAAGAAAAAATCGTAAAGCGGAACGACGCATATAACACCTCTTTTAATTATGTTTTTTTATTAACAAACCAAACATTTTTTATGTTCAATATGATAAACAAATTCATCATAAAACTGCTTGAGAAATCCGCCAACAGGCCACGCTGCTGCTTCGCCAAAGGCACAAATCGTGCGCCCTTCGATATTTTTAGCAACGCGCTTTAATTCTTCTAAATCCTTCATCGAACCTTCACCGTCTTCGATTTTTTTCACCAATCGATAAATCCAACCCGTGCCCTCACGACAAGGCGTACATTGTCCGCAAGATTCATGCATATAAAATTTTGAAATGCGTTTTAATGCTTTCACCATGCATGTTTTTTCATTCATCACAATCACAGCACCTGAACCCAATGATGATCCTGCTTTTGCTAAACTGTCATAATCCATATTCGTTTGCATCATAATTTCAGCCGGTAAAACAGGCATCGAACTGCCACCAGGAATAACTGCCTTTAATGGAATGCCATCTAACATGCCGCCTGCTAATGCCAATAGCTCTGAAAAAGGTGTGCCCATGGGAATTTCATAATTTCCCGGTTTATTCACGTGTCCACTCACACTAAATATTTTTGTCCCACCGCTTTTTTCAGGGCCCATTTCTGCAAACCATTTTGCGCCTTTTTCTAAAATAACGGGGATGGATGCATAAGATTCGGTGTTATTAATATTGGTTGGTCTGCCATATAATCCAAAATTCGCGGGAAAAGGCGGTTTAAATCGCGGCATACCACGTTTACCTTCGAGTGAATTCATCAGGGCCGTTTCTTCACCACAAATATAGGCACCCGCGCTGTAATGATTATAAATATCAAAATCAATGCCACAACCCAGTACATTTTTACCCACCAAACCTGCTCCAACCATCTCTTTCAATGCAGATTCACAGCGTAAGAAAGGCTCGTAAAATTCGCCCCGTAAAAAATTATATGCCACTGTCGCCCCCATCACATAACAAGCAATGGCCAAGCCTTCTAATAATTGATGCGGGTTAAAACGTAAAATATCACGGTCTTTACAAGTACCCGGCTCACTTTCATCAGAATTACATAAAACATATTTTTGCCCTGGCACATTAGGCGAAACGAAGCTCCATTTCAGTCCTGTTGGAAAACCAGCGCCGCCGCGGCCACGCAATACGGACGCTTTAATTGTTTCAATAATTTCTGTGCGAGGCGTTTTCTCTTTCAAAATTTTTCGCAGCATTTGATAGCCGCCAACTGATTCATAGGCTTTCAAAGTCCAAGATTCGGGTAAGTGTAGGGTACGGTAACAAACTTGATTCAGTTGCATGAGAAATCTCGATAGATAAAAGGCAATTTTAAAACAAAAAGGAAAATAAGGCGAGCACTGCTTCGGCAAGCAACCCACATGAAAGCATGGGAGTAGGTTTCGCCATCTCAATGACGATTTTGCTCTGACAAAATTAATGGAATGGCGTACTAGATTCGGCAGTTGAAATCTGTTGCGGAGGATATTTTTTAGGGACATGTTCTCTGACACAGATTTTTTTCATATTGATCTAAGCATTTTTCAGCAGTTTTGTTTATTATTCTCCTGGCGCAATTATCAGGTAGAATTAAATGCTGTTCTGTAAATTCCTCACCCGTTTGCGGAACAATAAAACGGCGAGACAACCAACCGCGCAATGCAATTCCATCAAATACACCGGGAATCTTTTTGATCTGCCCGGATCTATTTTTGGCAATATACACAGGATCACGTGGAATATCATGCGTAATAAGACAGCTGGGTAATTTAGGTGCATCGACTACCTCACCAGTCAAATTTTCAACTGCTCTAATTACGTCAGCGTTAGTAAATGGGTTATTTCTTATGGGGGGGTGTATAAACGATTCCATAGCGAATTCCAATTTTTCGATAAGCATTGTAAAAAATGCACCGCCAGAAATTGACGTAGCAACCAACAAAATAAATATTGGTAACACCGCATATTCCTCTACTATACTAAGTGCATCATAACAAAGCATCTGTAAAAAAAAATAAGCATTCACATGATCATGAGATAAGCAATATTTTTTTTTATAATCCGATGCATGCTGAGAAACTACCGCCGGACAATCTTTGCACTGTAAAAAAATAATAAGGGTTACGATAAAAAAAGAGGTGAGTTTTATAAAATGGTTCAAGTCGCAGCGGTTTTCGGGAACATTATTTTGATCAGTCTGCAGTTTATGCAACGCTTCTTGAATATCAGGAATGCTGAGTGCACGTGCTAATATCGTATTTTCATTTTTCTTAGGTAGATAGCGTATCAATTAATTCACCCATTTTTTCAGACGTTAAATTTTCGTGATATTGCTTATCATCAATTTGACACATCGGCGCACCACAACAAGCAGCCATACACTCCACCTCGCGCAATGTGAATTTTCCATCAGCTGTTGTTTCATTTACACCTATTTTTAAGCGGTTTTGAGTATATTCTAAAATTTTATCAGCGCCGCGGAGCATGCAAGAAATATTCGTACAAATGGCAATTTTATGTTTACCGATCGGTTTTAAGTTATACATGTCGTAAAATGTTGCGACTTCATACACTTCGATATGCGGAATTTTTAAATAATCAGCCACTGCGTTCATTGACTCATCGGTTAAATGACCACCGTTTTGTTCTTGCACGGCCAGTAAACTTGCGACAACCGCAGAGCGTCGTTGATCCGCTGGATATTTTGTTAGCCAGTGGTCGATTTTTTCTATTGTTTGTGTAGATAATTTAAACGTTGTCATAATACTTTGCTCTGCTATACCTTACTACGCTTGTTGCGCGAGTTGCTTTTTTAAAATTTCATGGACAATTAAATTCATTTATTCATTGGAATTAATTGTGCGAACAAAGACTCGCTCCACGCGCGTCTCCACCAATTCACGCTAGATTCACTACCGATCAATTTCCCCAAAAACCACATCCAAACTCGAAATCACCGCCACCAAATCCCCGATCATATGACCGCGACACAATTCATCCATCGATGCCAAATGTGAGAAACCAGCAGCGCGCACTTTTAAACGATACGGTTTATTCGAGCCATCTGAAACCAAGTAAACACCAAATTCCCCTTTCGGATGTTCAATTGCCGCATACGCTTCACCGGCAGGCACACAATAACCTTCTGTGAAATATTTAAAGTGATGAATCATGCCTTCCATACTTTCTTTCATGGTTTCGCGTGGTGGCGGCGATACTTTAAAATCAGTGGTTTTAATCGGGCCAGGATTTTTACGCAACCAATCGACACATTGTTTAATAATTTTATTGGACTGGCGCATTTCTTCAACGCGTACTAAATATCGATCATAACAATCGCCATTTTTGCCAATCGGAATTTGAAAATCGAGGTGTTCGTAGGCTGCATAGGGTTGTTTACGACGTAAATCCCACTCAACACCCGAACCACGCAGCATCGGGCCCGTAAAACCCAATTGCAATGCGCGTTCTGCAGAAACAATCGCAATATCCACGGTGCGTTGTTTAAAAATACGGTTGTCTGTTAATAATGTTTCGTATTCATCAACTAATTTTGGAAAGCGATTCGTGAAATCTTCAATAAAATCGAGTAAGGAACCTTCGCGATTCGTATTCATTTTCTTCACTTCTTTTTCAGAATGCCAACGCGATTTTTTATATTGCGGCATTGTGTCTGGTAAATCTTTTGCAACACCGCCCGGACGATAATAAGTTGCATGCATACGCGCACCTGAAACCGCTTCATAGCAATCCATTAAATCTTCGCGTTCACGGAAGCAATATAAAAAGACAGTCATCGCACCGCAATCGAGCGCATGCGCACCGAGCCACAATAAATGATTTAAAATACGGGTGATTTCATCAAACATCGTGCGAATATATTGCGCCCTGATGGGCGCTTCTATTTTTAACAATTTTTCAATCGCCAAAACATAACCATGTTCGTTGCACATCATCGACACATAATCAAGCCGATCCATATATCCAATTGATTGGTTAAAAGGCTTTGATTCTGCCAGCTTTTCGGTTGCGCGATGCAATAGCCCGATATGAGGATCCACTTTTTGAATCACTTCACCATCGGTTTCTAAAATAAGGCGTAAAACGCCGTGCGCCGCGGGATGTTGCGGACCGAAATTGAAGGTAAGATTTTTAAGTTCAGACATGAAACGTATTCCAAAGTACATTTTCGCGATGAATTTAGGGTTTATGATAGTTTATTTTTGAGGAAAACGTAAGGGATTATTCAACCTAGATTCGGCAGTTGCAATCTGCTGCGAAAACTTAATCGTCTGAATATGCATTGAATTTCAAATGGATTTGCTTGAAATTCGTTTCAAAAACTCTTCAAACAATGGCACAGTAAATGCCGTATCACCGTGTTTGGGACTATAAATCATCCCTTTTCTAATTAGGTTATTTCGCAATGGCGCTGCATTTTTGACATCGATACCTAATTTCTCAGCAACATCACCAGAGCGCTGTGGTTCTGCACCCAACTTTGCCAATGCCTGTAAGTAATCTTTTTCACGCGGTGTTAAACGATCAAATCGCACACGAAAAAATCCTTGATCTAATCTTTTTAATGATGCTATTGTTGCCCGTTTTACTACATTAGAATCAATAGGAGATTTTTCTGCAATATTCCACGCTTGATATCCCCACTCTTGTAAAAAATAAGGATAGCCTTCAGTAATATGAATAATTTCTGATAATGCGTCCTGTGTAAAAGAAACACCTTCATGTTTAACAGGCAATTGCAAAGCTGATTTTGCATCTTCTTTTTTTAATGGCCCTAATTCTGGATAATCAAATAAACGTTCTGCATAGGACTTTGCTCGCCCTGCTTTTCCAACTAGTTGCGGAAGACCTGCGCCGATTAACACAACAGGCAATGATTTTTGCGCTATTTTATGCATTGCCATAATAATCGAGCTTAATTCTTCATCATTCAAATATTGCAATTCATCAATGATAATCGCCACTGCTGTTTGTCGCTCTGCTGCTGCTTCGCCCAACGCGACAAAAACTTGCATTAAGTCAGACTCCAAATTACCGCTATCTGCAATACCCCTTTCAGAATCAACACCCAAACCAAAGTCAACATTATATGTTTTAACACTCAGTTTCAGTGATAAAAAAAAGCTTTTTAATATACGCAGCGCACGATTGATTTTAATACTGGTTTTTCCAGATAATGACGCCAACTCGAATAATACGCGCCTAATTTCAGGCAGCAAAATTTCGGCTAATGATTTTTTTTCATGCGCTTCTATCATAATCGCATAATAGCCTTCCTTTTCGGCTAGTATTGCAATCTCATAGAGCAAGACAGTTTTACCAGTACCGCGCAAGCCTACTAAAAGCATGCTTTTTTCAGCACGACCACATTTAACACGTGCCAATGTCACCAACGCATGCTGTAAAATATCTTGACGCCCAGCCAATTCAGGAGGAATAGTACCCGCACCCGGAGAAAATGGGTTTCGCAGCAAATCCATGTAGTGTAACCTTATCTTAGTTTATCGAAGTTATCTTGAAATTATATAATATCGATAAACTGAAGTAAACTTCATTGACAAGCTGCATCACGACTCCCACATTAAGGAACTGCAAAGCGAAAAAGGGATTACAAATACCGATTATCATCCCGAATGACTTTTGGAACCAAAGTACGGTCTTCAATGCTGACAGGTTCGTAAACGCAGCGCTGCAATTTTGCATCATAGCGCATTTCTACTTCGCCAATTAACGGAAAATCTTTTCTGAAAGGATGACCTTTAAAACCATAATCCGTTAATATTCGGCGTAAATCAGGATGACCTTCATAAACAATACCAAATAAATCATAAGATTCACGTTCAAACCAATCAGCAGATTTCCAAATATCAATAACGGATGGCACAACCGGTTCTTCTTCTAAATACACTTTTAATCGAATGCGTTGATTGTTTTTAATCGATAACAAATGATAAACAGATGCAAAGCGCGGCTTATTCCAAGTAATCACACGCTCACCCACTTCATTCACACCACGACTAAATCCTGAGTCGGTCGTTTCATGCGTACGCCAATGTGATATACCATAATCAGCATAATCCAGACCACAAACGTCAATTAATATTTCAAAATGAAATTCATTGCGGAGTTTTTGACAAACAAATAATAATTTTTCAGGAAGTAATTCGAGCGTGACACAATCAAGTTCAGCGACGGAAATAATATCATTGGAAAAATGTTCATTGATTATTTCAATTAACATGGTTTGCTCACTTTTTTAATTACTTTCTTACGATTAATTTTATTCTGTAATTGAATAATACCGTAAAGCAATGCTTCTGCCGTCGGTGGGCAACCTGGAACATAAACATCTACCGGCACAATACGGTCACAACCGCGCACAACAGAATAAGCGTAATGATAATATCCTCCGCCATTTGCACATGAACCCATCGAAATAACCCATCGTGGTTCTGCCATTTGGTCATACACTTTGCGCAAGGCGGGTGCCATTTTATTACATAATGTGCCCGCCACAATCATGACATCAGATTGCCGTGGACTTGGGCGAAAAATTAATCCGAAACGATCGATATCATAACGCGATGCCGCACATTGCATCATTTCAACTGCACAGCATGCCAAGCCAAATGTCATTGGCCACATTGAACCTGAACGCGCCCAGGTGGTAAGATCGTCAAATTTGGCAAGCAAGAAGCCATCTTGTTTGAGCATGTTTTGTAGATTCATAAAAATTAAATCCCCCTGGTTTTGGCTTCTGCAAAACCGCCCCCTTTTTCAAAAGGGGTGAGTATTATTCCCATTCCAAAGCGCCTTTGCGCCACTCATAAATAAATCCGATAACCAATATACCCAGAAAAACCATCATTGACCAAAATGCTGGCCAGCCCACTTTACGAAGAATCATCGCCCATGGAAATAAAAATGCAGTTTCTAAATCGAAGATTATAAATAAAATTGCAACCAAATAAAAACGCACATCAAATGGCATACGCGCATTTTCTAATGCATCAAAACCACATTCATAAGGAGAATTTTTTGCAGCATTCGGTTTGCGAGGCCCTAAAAAAAATCCCAAACCAATCGGTAATAAGCCGATTAAAATACCGACACCGATGAAAATTAAGATTGGGAAGTAATTTGTTAGCATAATATTTATTCGCTTAATATACATTTGTTGCGTGATGCTACGCATCACGCAACAAGCGTCTCTGTTTTATAATAATACCAACGGACGGACTCGAACCGTCACGGCTTTCGCCACAGCCACCTCAAGGCTGCGTGTCTACCAATTCCACCACGTCGGCTTGCACGGTGACAGTGATCATTTTTTTGTTACTGGGGCAAACATCAATCCCGCATTACTATCGCTATTTGACACCGGCGCTTTTGCAGGCTGCGCGGTCAATGCAGCTGGTAACACCATCGCTTCTGATTTATGCGCATTGTGCGCTGCCAAATAACTCAATGATAAACTGGTTATAAAAAAAGTAGCTGCACAAATTGTTGTTAATTTCATCAAGAAAGGCAGCGCACCCACACTACCAAACATAGTATTGGACGAGCCACTACCAAATGAAGCACCAACATCGGCACCACGACCATGTTGCATTAACACCAAACCAATAATTGACAACGCTGCTAACACATGGATCACTAAAATTAATTGCTGCATAAATAATTCCGTAAAATATTTTTTAATTTTCGCGCATCACTTGTTTCCGCTCATGTTTTTTTCAACATTACCGAATAGCAAAGCAATACCTCTTTATTGAGACCGTCGAGCGTTACACATTCGCTTCACGCGTGGCTCTCTGTCGCAATTCCCAAAAAATCTGCCGCCTTCAATGAAGCGCCGCCAACCAATGCACCATCAATATCCGGCATTGAAAACAATGCATTTGCATTATCAGGCTTAACACTACCACCATATAATACACGGCTTAACTGCGCTAACACAGGATCAACTTTCTGTAACTGCGTCCGAATCTCGGCATGCACAACTTGCGCCATTTCAGGGGTTGCTGATTTACCCGTGCCAATCGCCCAAACAGGTTCATACGCAATCACAATTTCAGTGAAAGTAGCGCAATTATCTTTTAATAGTGAGACAACTTCAAGTTGTTCTTGCACAACTTGTAGCGTACGCGCTTCGGTACGCTCTGCCAATGTTTCACCCACACACAATATCGGCACCAGTCCTGCATTGACTGCCTGAATACATTTTTTATAAATTTGCTGATTCGTTTCATGAAAAATTTGCCGACGTTCAGAGTGTCCAATAATCACATAATGACACCCCATCTCCTTCAACATTAGAGCTGAAATTTCGCCAGTATAAGCGCCATTTTCATATTCAGAACAATTTTGCGCGCCAAACTGAACAGGACTTGAGGCTAAGATTTTGCATTGAAACAAATGAATGAAAGGAGGAAAGACAGCCAATTCAGCCGTTACCGCTTTTGCACCAACACCCACTTCATGTAATAAAACTTCAGCATTTTTTTGCGTGCCATGCATTTTCCAATTGCCTGCGATCAGTTGTCGACGCATATAAAATCTCCAAAATATGAATTACAGGCATTATTAAACCTAACGCCAAGCTGGCGCATCACCTGTAAAAGTAATTCTGCGAACGTTTCCAAGTATGTTACGTTGAATCCGCTGTGTTGTCGAAGCGCTGAATTGAAAGCGCATCGGGTGGGGATGTGTAACCGGTGTAACGGATACAACTCTTGCTGTTTTTAAGGGTCTTAAAGAAACCGATGGTGTCTGACTTCTTGGCAGCACAGAAGGCGTGCTCACAAATTCAAATAGCGGTATTCCTAAAGAACGCTCATTTTCAAAACGCTTCATATACCGCGGTATCAATAAAAAAAAGTTTTTTCCAAAATGTGTGCTCAAATGCGAATAAAAAATACTGTCTTTGGGAAATTCACCCGTTTCACTTTTTTGCATAAAAATAGATAATATTTCTAGTTTTTGATAAGAAGCATTCACTTTGGAAATATTTTCTTTAATCATTTCATTTTCAATTCTCGTCAATTCCTGAATAATATTCACAGCATAAGCTTCAGGCAATCCAAATAAGCCAGGACTAGTCTTATCACCTAGCCGCATACCCAACAGATTTTTTTTCGACAATATAATAGGCAAGGCCTTTTCAAAGAGCATTTCAAAAATATGTTTTTCTTCTGAAAAAATAGGACGACAAAAAAGATCTGCCATTTTAAAAGACGTTAAAAAATCAGATAAAATCAAGATGATGCAAGGTCGAAATAACTCCAAAATAGCCATTTCGCATTTTGGAAATTTTTGCACTAGAGAATTTAATGCAATCGGATCAATCGAAAAAACAGGCATATTATTACGTAAGGCCAAGATGCAATGCAATCGATCGTTGCCTGCATTCAACGACACTAAAAACGCTTCAAATTCAACAGCCGTTTTAAAACAATCCATTAAGCGTTGTGCTGTAATGCAGTTAAATAAATCTGCCCACTCAGATTGATCCAATAGGTTTAATATTGATTTAACATAATCCGCAGTAAATTTAATATCATCAAAAAATTTTTCCATTAACACAATAAAACAAATTCTTTTCAAAGACGGGATAGAGAACAGCGCATCAAGCAAAAATTTTTTATCATTTTTAATTTTTTTCTTAATAAGCGGATAACATATCGAAATAATACTTGAATAATGTGTCGCTTCTGAAATTTTAAATATATTTTCTAATTGGCCTTCCTTCGAAAGAACCGACCTAACCGTGTCAGAAAACAAAGAAAGAATTTTTTCGCTATCAGCAGTAATCTGTTCTTTTATTAAAAGAATGATATCACTCCCAGACTTAATGACTAACTTCACCACAGGGTATAGCGCATTAGTTAATGCTGGCCATTGCTTCTGTGAAAATTGAGAAAGTAAATTACCCACAGCATCGCTGTCCAACAAATTACTCAAGCCCACATCATCTAATGCATTGAAAAAATCCTGCCATTCCGATGATCGATGCATTTTTAGTAAATACGCTATATTGAAAACAAAATTTCTTTTATGTCCAAGCATTTTTACAAACGTTATTTTAAAATTTCTAAATAAATCCTGCCATTGATTGTTTGGAGATAAAAACAAGGCAACGCCAAAATCACCCATAGTTTTAATAAATGGGCTTAAGTAATGAAATCTCGAAGAAAACCTGGGTTGGTGTAAAGTAACTAATTGTTTGGACATAACATAAAATAAAGATTCGCAAATCATAAATTGCTGATCATCACCCAATAAGGGCAATCTGTTGGGTAATGCCAACTCATACTGTGCCGACAAAACAGATAATTTTTCTAACTCAGCTTTTATGGTAGCCGACGATTCCTCTTTAAAAAAATACTCTTTCCCAAATAAAGGTATCAAAAATAAATCACTGTGTTTGTCTAAAATATACCTTAACTGTAAGCCAATTTGCTGCGTGCAAGGTATGATTTTTTCGTGTTTAATGCGATCAATATCAGTCATGGTAAGTTGAATATCTTCAACACCAGGAATACCACGAACACCCGCAAATAGCGGCAGCAAATGACTGTATAATGGCCACGGTGAACCATTGGCAGTATAGTCGGCAATTTTTTCTTTATCCGCTAATAAAATCCATTGTTTGTGAAAT
>MGXX01000071.1:0-1764 GCA_001801515.1 Gammaproteobacteria bacterium RIFCSPHIGHO2_12_FULL_38_11 | reverse complement strand
TGGGTATTGCACATTTTGCAATATTCGCATCCGAATCTGTCCCTGCGTCTTTAACAGAACTTTCTAATAATGCCACTATTAATTCTTTCAAGGCCTGACCGACAGAAGGTTTTTCTTGATGCTCAAGCAAATTTTTTAATTTTAATACATTAAAATAGGCTTCACTGTCAGCACCTGCTATTTTTTTTAAACGCTCGTGGTCCATTGATGTTAACTCAAAATAATCAGGCGTGTTGCTTTTTAAAAATAATCGATCTGTTTTTTGTTCAACAAAAGAAAAAATATTACGCGCATGTACTAAATCACCCGCTTCAGTTCTTAAAAAATAGCACAATACAAATTGGTTATTTTCATCTTCAGATGCATTTTTAAAATCAGTTTCCAAAAATCCAGAGCCCATGATTTTGCGTACCGATGGCATTAACATTTCACACACTGTTTTTTCTTTTGCTAAAAACGCTTGGACCTTTAAACACGCCAAATTGGCAGGCAAATTAGGGTTAAACGTATAATCCCCACTGCCAGCTGCAATTAATTTATCTCGCATGCTTAAAAATTGTTGAATGCGATCTTCTCTGATTTCATCAGGTAGTATAAGCAATGAAAACAAGCGCTCAAAAACTAATTTATTATGTTCCTCGTGTTTTTTTTTCATTTCTACCGATAAATCTAATGGCCAAACACAAGGTTGAGATTGTAACGTCAGTAGTTCGTTTTTGAGTGAAGTCCAACGCATATTAGCTCCATTCGTGAGGAAATATACTCAAGGATTTGTAGATGCAATTATAAAGACGGCAATATTCGCATCTTCATTGACGATGAGTATGGAACACGTACATGTTCCTAAAGTGACCCTCGATCAGACTAACGAGAAAACGAGGAATAAACAAGTATTACGCTCGGGGCTTTGAATTGACTATATGCGAACTCACAACAACGCTAGTAACAAAACAATGCTGGAGTAATTTTCCCCATAATGCTGAAAACTGTTGCGAAAGTTGTTGTTTTTTAGATACGGCCGCCAATGCAGGATCTGCTTTTTTAACTTGATTAACAACAATCACCGCATAATCATTTTGATTGACCAGCACTGCTTGTGGATCTTTAAGTGGAATGGAAAAAGCGGTTGTCATTACGGTTAATGGAGCAGCAGATTTCTCACTAAAAGGCATTAATGCAAGCGAATGCCATTGCAATTTGGTTTGTGCTGCAATTATTGCCGGGTTTACCCCACTCGATAATTTTTTTTGAATACGATAAGCCAATAATCCCGCTTGTGTGCTCGCTTGTTTTTCTGCCAGCACGGCTTTAATTTTTGTACTGACTGTTGCTAAGGGAATCGGTTGCGCCGCTACTTTTTTCAACACACGCAATACAATTTGTTTGCCATCACCCAGATCAATCGGATTGCTATTATTGTTTGAGTGAAAAACAGAATCGCTGAATATGGCAGCTAGGACGGCAGGATTTGCAAAAACACCTGTTTTTTCACCTGATTTTGTTATCATCGGGCTCGTCTGAATGGGTAAATTCAATGTTTTTGCTGCAATCGTTAACGAATTGGGATTGGTATAGGTTAAATTGGCTAATACACTGCTTTTTTTCGTCAGGATTTCATTCACACGCTGATGTTTCAGCAATTGCATCACTTTATTTTTAACGGCAGGAAATGATTGTTTTAAATTAGCGGCTAAATGCGATTTATAATACGATTTTGCTTCCGCTTCCGTGACTGTCACGCTTTTGGCAATCTCAGCTGGGGAT
>MGXX01000070.1:6100-11156 GCA_001801515.1 Gammaproteobacteria bacterium RIFCSPHIGHO2_12_FULL_38_11 | reverse complement strand
TTCGCTCAAATCCATCAATCGAATAAAGCCGTCGATTAAATCATCAACGTAACAAAACGATCGTGTTTGGCTGCCATTGCCATAAATCGTGATATTTTTACCAGCAAGCGCTTGCACAATAAAATTCGAAACAACTCTGCCATCATTTGGCAACATACGCGGCCCATACGTATTAAAAATGCGCGCGACACGAATCGAAAGATTATATTGGCGATGATAATCAAAAAATAAAGTCTCAGCACATCGTTTGCCTTCATCATAACAAGCGCGCGGGCCAATAGGATTCACATTACCCCAATAATCTTCTTTTTGCGGATGAACAATCGGATCACCATATACTTCACTGGTCGATGCTTGGAAAATTTTAGCTTTGCAACGTTTCGCTAAACCCAACATGTTAATAGCGCCGTGCACACTTGTTTTGGTTGTTTGCACGGGATCATATTGATAATGCACAGGTGATGCAGGGCAGGCGAGATTATAAATTTCATCCACTTCAAGATAAAGTGGAAAAGTTACGTCATGACGAATAAATTCAAAACGGGGATTACCTAATAAATGCAATATATTATTTTTGTTTCCTGTAAAGCAATTATCAACACAAATCACCTCGTGATTTTTTTCAAGCAATTTTTCGCACAAATGCGATCCTAAAAAACCAGCGCCACCGGTGACTAAAATTGTTTTAATTGTGTTTTGCATCATGCTATCACTCCTAGCGCTGAATTAATTTCGCGAGCAACGTTATCTACTGTTATGGAACGAATAGAAGGTCCTGGCGGATAAATAATTTTGTGTTGTGTGCCGTAGGGATACCAACAACCCGGTTTCGCATGTCGGCTGAAAATAGCAACACACGTTGTACCCACTGCTGCGGCTAAATGCATTGGCCCACTATCATGCCCAATAAATAGTTTTGAATAATGTAATAGGGCTGCTGATTCACGCACAGATAATTTGCCGCACAAATTCACCGTTGGTCCTTGCCACAATGACAACAATGTTTCACTACGCGCATATTCACTTTGGACACCGATAAAAACGAGGCAATAATTAGCATATTGTTTTGCAATAGATTGGATCATTGCCTGCCAATTATCTTCACCCCATTCTTTCATGGGATGTTTTGTACCAATCGAACAAACGATAAAAGGCTGATTGTGAATGTCTGTTTTAATAATATCGCGCGCTTTTTTCAACTCATTTTCAGTTAATGCAAGATCAGTAATGGATTTATCTGTCCAATCAATTTCACCCAGTGTCTTTAATTGCCTTGCTAATCGCTGATATTCGCTTTCATGTAAATTTGTTTGGCGATCAAAACGATATTGAAAACCATGTTGGAATAACGACAAGCCAATTATTTTTTTGATGCCGCAAAATTTAAAAAATAAAAAATCACGCCATGCCTGAAACCAACTGCGTGATTGATGAAAGTAAATCATTTTGGTGAAATGATGTTGCTTGATGATTTTTCGCAACAGAAATATTTTTTGAAGTAAAAAAACATGGCAGGGGTAATCAATAAATGTATCAGCCAACCCTGTGTTCTCCAGAATTAACTCCAAAGCGCACGCTTGATGACTCACCGGTTTATTAGTCAGCACAACCCGCTTCGCGTTCGGAAATGCGTTTTTAATGAGTCGAAAACCAGGCAATGCAACCACGGTATCACCCACGCTGCCCAGTCTAAAAATAAGCAAAGATTCGACTTCCTGATCCGCTGTCGTCACCATACACTTCACACCCTCTTTTTGTGGTGTAGACTCTAACAAATTTGCTGAGTTTTATCTATTCGCGTGTTAGATTACTGACTTTTGGGGTAGGTATGTCAGCAATTTTTTCAGGGTGTTACCAACAGTTTGATGAAGTCCCCAGTGCGGACGACTACAATCACTTAAATATCACGCAACGCATTTATGATGCCGCGCGAAGCCGCTATGAATTGTCCACTTTTTTTCCTGAACCCATTGCTAATGAATATAACCACATTCGTGATATTACCTCTTTGTGCATTGCGTTGCTTTGTGCTGAAACGAGCGAAACAGTCCACGTTTTAGATGTGGGTGGCGGGTTTGGTGTTTCATTTGTTGAACTGTTAAAGCGTGCGCAATTAAACAACTTTCATTACACAGTGTGTGAAATCAGTCGCTTTGTAGAATATTATCGTGCCAATCCCTTTTTCAAAGAAACAAATATTACCATTCAGGAATCCGTTGCAGAAACAGTGCAGCGGTATGCATTATTGATTCTAGGATCATCATTACAATATTTTCCCAATACAACGTTGGCAATACAGCAATTGGTTGAGCGCGCGCAAAATCCAAATTATATTTTACTCACCCATACGCCCGTCACACAAAATCCTTCATTTGTGACTGCGCAAATTAATATGGATCAAAAAAATATTCCCAATTGGATTTTTAATGTTGATTCACTGATTGATCTATTCAAACAAAATAGTTATCAGTGTGTTTATAAAAGCGCTATTTATCGTGAACATTTATTTGATGATTTTGAAAATGCGGAAATGCATTATCGCTCTGCCAATCTTCTTTTTAAAAAATGTTTTCGATAAACGCACTCGCTAGCGCGCGTGCTTCCATCGCCGCTAAAGAACGCAAAATATACTTAACTTATTGAAGCAATATACATGACATTATCAAGAAAAATAATTAAAAAAATAATCGCCCATTATCAAGAAAAGAAAATTTATTGGCATCCGAGATTGCTATATCGCTCAACGCACAACATCGACATAAAAAAACCCATTTTTATGCTGGGTGTGCAAGGTGGTGGATTAACCGTGATGTCGCGTGTAATTCGTTTATTGCCGCATATTGTTTATATTTCGGGGAATCATCGATTTTGGGCGGGCGCCGATGAATTGCATAACAGCCCACGTTTTAAACATTTACCTAATCAACTGCTCCTGCGATCTCCGGGTTATTACAATCTATTGGGACACGAAAAAAATCATCCCGATTTTGGTTATGAACGTGCGTTTCTTTATGCTTCCAGTGAATTTATCAACGAATATCGCATGACTGAAAACGATTGGACGCCGGAACTAGATCAAGCACTCAAGCAAACTATTCGCCGATGTTTATGTGTTTACGCATCGAATCCTAATCAAGCACAATTTATTGATATGTCACAAAGCTACAGTGTTAAAATTCCATTTTTAAATCGCTGCTTTTCCGATGCACGTTTTATTATTGTTTCAAGAAATCCTTATGCGGTTTGTTGGAAACAAGCGCAGAAATCGGCTATTTTTAACAAAGATCCACAACGTGCGGTTCAACTATCTGCAGAACATTGGCATAACAGTTACGCCTATGCACTGAATGACACAAAAGATTCAGGTCATGTTTTAACATTACGCTTCGAAGATTTTATGCAAGATCCGATTGCTGTGTCTGAAAAAATATTTTCTTTTTTAGATCAATCACACGTTGATGTAAAAAATTTAATCGCACAACACAAAACGGCGCCGTTGGGTAGTTCCGAACCTGATAAATGGTTTCCGATTAATCACAATGTGAATCAAAATCATTTTAAGACGATGCCGGATTGGGCGCGGGAAATTATTGGTAAGCAATGTGGGGAGCTGGTGCAACGATTTGGGTATGAATGATGTTTTATTTTCGCACTTGCTTGCGCGCGCGCTTCCATCGCTTCTAATGGGATACATCATTTTACATAGCACATACTTATTAGCAGCGATGGAAGCGCGCGCGCCAGCAAGTGCGCCACAAGAACGTATCTAATTTATTGCTTAGTTTCCGAAAGAAAGTGACTAATGTTTTTAAACACATCACCCTGATCAGGATTTTTTTTCACATACTGCTGGCAGGCTTTCTTTGTTTTTTTTGCCTGCAAATATTGACTGAAAGATCGCACTGGTTTCGCAATTTTTTTATATTTTCTTTCTAATGTATAAATCAACCACGTCTTCAAATTTTGCAGTACTCTTGAAAACGAAATATCATGGTAAACATACAAATGATTCGACATAACAGGCGCTAAATGATCTATAAATGCGTTTTGTAATTGTGATGCAAAATCATTCACTGCAATATTTTCATGCACTGCAACCGATTCAGCGACTGCATGACACATTGCCGATAATTGTTCTGCGCAAGGTCCAGTTAACAATCTCACTAAATAACTGCCCGATCGAGAGGTACTTTGACCATGCCCATCTTCACGAATTAAATAACTATACTCCAATTGTTTTATTTTTCCATTTACTGCATCCAACAATGAAATAATGGTTTCTATCATCGGCATCAAATGAAAATCAAGCTCAGTCACTTTTTTGAAAATAGTTTGATATTGTGTTGAACGATGCACATCATAAAATGTGCCACCTAAACTGGGATAAATCGCCATCACACGTTTTGATGCCAATTCTTGAGTAGTATCAAATAGGGTATGAGGTGAATAAGCTGTTTTCAAAATATTTTTTGGATGTTGAGAAAAAGTAAAATTACGTCCACGACAAGTTGCATAATCTGCATGTTCCTCTAAAAATCGAATAGAAGCGCGAACACCTTCCACATTCCAAAAATCATCATCGTCTGCCAGAATCACATAAGGCGTTGTCACTTGATATAACGCGGCAGAAATCTTACATAAATAATCTTTAATGCTTGCATCATACGGATAACGTAAATAATCGTAATTCAAATTGGGATAATGTGCGTGATCTTTTAAATGCATGTCGACATTGATATCTTTACCGCCATCCGCAATCACAATTTTAAATGGAAATTGCGTTTTATTCGCGTAATCCATCCAGCGAAACGTGTAATTGGGTCGATCTTTAATAACCAAAATAACGGTGAGCAATTGATCTACGTTTAGCATAACTGCAAATATCCAGAATTAATCAGCGCTTGTATAATTTTTTCAACCGCTTGTTCTACAGAACAATGCGCGGTATCAATTTCAATATCGGGTTTAATCGGCGCTTCATACGGATCATCAACACCGGTAAAATGCTGAATAATGCCTGCATCCACCTTTTTGTATAAACCCTTCGGATCTCGCT
>MGXX01000070.1:4948-6089 GCA_001801515.1 Gammaproteobacteria bacterium RIFCSPHIGHO2_12_FULL_38_11 | reverse complement strand
GCTGCTGCATACGGTGCGATTGGCGCACAAATGGCGATGCCTTTGTGTTTGGTAATCTCACTCGCAACATAGCCGATGCGTCGAATATTTAAATCACGGTCTTCTTTTGAAAATCCTAATCCGCTCGATAAATGTTGCCTGACGAGATCGCCATCTAATAATGTCATTGCGCGGCCTGGGCAACATTCATGTAATCGTTGAATTAATGCATTGGCAATCGTGGATTTTCCAGCACCGGATAATCCCGTAAAAAATAATGTAAAACCTTGTTGTGCTTTGGGTGGATAGACTTTTCGTAATTCTGCAACCACTTCAGGATAGGAAAACCATTCTGGGATATTCATACCATCTCGCAACATCGCACGAAATTGTGTTCCGGAAATTTGATCGATATCGGCTGGATTATTGACTTGATCGCCACGCACATAGCATTGTTGTTTTTTGTCATACACCACTTCGTGAAATGGCACCATTTGAATACCAATTTCAGATTGATGATGCGCCACCCATTCTTGCGCAGCGTAAGGATCATAAAAAGGTTTTCCATTACTATCATTACCTGGGCCCGCATGATCACGCCCCACAATAAAATGAGTACAACCATAATTTTTACGAATAATCGCATGCCATAATGCTTCGCGTGGTCCACCCATGCGCATCGCGAGCGGCAATAAACTCAACATCGCGCTATTGTCAGGATACGCATTTAATGCTTTTTCATAACACCGAATACGGGTGAAATAAGCCACATCGCCTGGTTTGGTCATGCCAACAGAAGGGTGAATCAAACAATGCGCATTTTCATCTTGCATTGCCATGCGTGTTAATTCGACATGCGCGCGATGCATTGGATTACGCGTTTGGAAAGCAACGATGCGTGTCCAGCCCAATTGCGCAAAACGCGCTTTCAGCTGTGCTGGCGTTAATCGCAAATGCTTAAAATCATAATGTTTTGGCGCACAAATGGCTTTCAACGATCCGCCGACATAAACATCACCGGCTTGATTGAATAAATAATCAACACCCGGGTGTGCGATATCAGTCGTCCCAAACACACAACGCGCTTCTTGTTGTTTATCCGGATGCCACTTATCAGAAACCGTTAACACCGCCAAAGCCGTGCCTTCTAAATCGCACAACA
>MGXX01000070.1:4573-4939 GCA_001801515.1 Gammaproteobacteria bacterium RIFCSPHIGHO2_12_FULL_38_11 | reverse complement strand
GTCCAACTTGGACTGTTGATGTTTGCTTTTTGGTTATATCCAACGTAATGGGTATGGGCCACAATGATCCGTTTTGTAACCGACTGTTTTCTAAAACCGATAAATAATCAACTTGCGTCATAAAGCCGGTTAACGGTGCAAACCCACCGTTTAATAACAGTTCTAAATCACATAATTGTCTTTGGTTGAGTGTGATAGGGACTTGATGCAAACCAACTTCGGATGGTTGCTCTATAACGTCAGCGCACAGTGTAATGTCAGACATGGAATCATTCCTATGTGGATAAGCGAGAGGATTCTAACATGAAAATAAGGGATTGTATTTTCCAATACGACATGATTCAATATCGGATATCACTCCGGATT
>MGXX01000070.1:4321-4558 GCA_001801515.1 Gammaproteobacteria bacterium RIFCSPHIGHO2_12_FULL_38_11 | reverse complement strand
GAGTTAACTCCGGAGAAAATATGCAGCCCCGATTGCTTTCACTGACAAAAGACTACAGCTTATTTCTGTTTGGCGCACGCGGTGTTGGAAAAAGCACGCTGGTCACCAAAACTTATAACATCGGAGCCGACGAAAGCTGTTATTTGAATTTATTAGATACGGCCATCGAAGATCGCTTTGCACGCAATCCCATGGAATTGGCTGAACTCGTAGACGCTCTTTCTGAAAATGAAAAAT
>MGXX01000070.1:4133-4275 GCA_001801515.1 Gammaproteobacteria bacterium RIFCSPHIGHO2_12_FULL_38_11 | reverse complement strand
GATTCATTTATTAATTGAGTCAAAAAAATGTAAAAAATATTTTATCCTAACAGGCTCTAGCGCACGAAAACTCAAAACTTCTGGGGTCAACTTATTAGCAGGCAGAGCATTTGTTTACCATTTATATCCATTTTCTTATCTT
>MGXX01000070.1:0-4092 GCA_001801515.1 Gammaproteobacteria bacterium RIFCSPHIGHO2_12_FULL_38_11 | reverse complement strand
CGGCATGCTACCCGGTGTTTTTCATTTTAAAACCAATCATGATAAACAACTATTTTTACAGGCTTATACACTCACGTACTTAAAAGAAGAAATCTGGGCTGAGCAATTAATTAAAAATTTAGAGCCCTTTCGAAAGTTTCTTGAGGTTGCAGCACAAGCAGATGGAAAAATAATCAATTATGCCAATATTGCACGGGATGTTGGTGCAGACGATAAAACAGTCAAAAATTATTTTTCTATTTTAGAAGATACATTACTTGGGTTTTTACTCGAACCTTTCCAACACTCTTTTCGTAAACGCCTAAAATCAGCACCAAAATTTTATTTTTTTGATGTCGGTGTGACACGTGCTTTAGCGCGCATGTTATCTGTACTGCCAAAACCCGGCACCAGTTATTATGGTGATTTATTTGAAAGCTTCATCATCGTTGAAATCTTTAAATTAGCCACATATTACCAACCAGAATATAAATTTTCTTATTTCATGACAGGCGCTGGTGTTGAAATTGATTTAATTGTTGAAAGGCCCAATCAGCCATTATTATTAATAGAAATTAAAAGTAGCGGCGAAGTACATGCCGATGATTTACGCAATTTACGACAAATTTCAACAGAATTAGGACCATGTGAAGCCATCTGTCTTTCTAATGAAGCACGTAAGAAAAAAATGGGGGATGTCATTATTTATCCATGGCAAGAAGGGATTGCACATTATTTTCAGCAATAAGCTGATCAATGTATGCTACTATTTCTGCTTTCATTTTAGGATGAGGAAGCATGACCAACCTACTTTTCATCGGCTTAGGACGTATCGGATTACCGCAATCACTCGTATTTGCCAAAAAAGGTTTTCGGGTATTTGGCTATGACCACGACGCACAATTACACCAAGATTTACTCGATAAAAAATTACCTTTTTACGAGCCGAAGCTTGCCGAATATTTACATGCGACATTGAATGATACTTTTCATCCGCTGTCTTCTTGGCATGAGGTGGAAAAACAACTGCCAGAAATAGATGCGATTTTTTTTACACTGGGAACCAGCGCACCAGACAGTCAATTATGTCTTCAAGAAGAAGAACTCAATCTAGATACCATTCAAAAAACACTTGATCAAATATTTGATCAACAAAATCAATTGAAACAGGGCGTGAAATTAATTTTTCGTACCACATTACCTTTAGGTAGCATTGATCGATTAAAAAAATATATTGAAACAAAATATCAGGTGACTGAAGGTGATGCATTTCACTTAGCGTTTGTACCGGAACGGTTAATCGAAGGGCAGGCGATTCAAGAAGAAGAAAGTTTGCCGAAAATTATCGGCACTTATAACGAAGTGGCTTTTTCTCAAATTAAAAATATTTTCGATAAGCTCGGCGGTAAAATTATTCGTGTAACTGATCCACGCACCGCTGAATTTTGCAAATTAACGGATAATTCATTTCGTAATACGCTGTTCGCTTTTGCCAATGAAATTGCAATGCGTGCCGCACAAACACAAATTGATATCATGGAAGTGATTGATGCCGTAAACACAGATTATGCACGAAATGCGATTCACAAACCGGGATTTGTGTCAGGTTATTGTCTAGGCAAAGACCCTTATATTTTTGAATATGGTTTTAATCAAAGCATGCCAGGGCGTAATGATCTTTGTTCTCTATGGTATTACGGCCGACGTACGAATGATTATTTAGTTGATTACGTCGTCCATAAAATAGTTAACAAGTTACAAGGTGTTTCGAATCCTGTTGTGGCGATTTTGGGTTTGTCATTTAAAGAAAATATTGATGACTTCAGAATGTCGCATGCCATTCACATCATGCAAAAGCTGATGGAAAATGGCGTCAAAAATTTTAAGGTATTTGATCCTAATTTAGATAAAAATAAATATACAATTTTGCCAGAGTCAGTCGCGAGCGCTGTCATTTATAAATCACATTATCTCAATGATGAATTATTTGAAAATGTGCATGCAACGCTTGTTGCGCATCGTCATTCTGAAATTATTATGTCGAATAAAAGAAAAAACTTAAGTCAGTTATTATCACGCATGGAAAAACCTGCTTACTTATTTGATGCGTGGAATGTGTGGCGTGAGGCAAGTGCTGTTGCGCATGTTGATTATGATGCGTTGGGCTGGGGAGGATAAGTATGTCGACTATATTAGTTACTGGTTGCGCTGGTTTTATTGGCTCTTTTCTCACTGAAAGCTTAATTAAAGAAGGTCATCACGTTACTGGGATGGATAATTTTTTTCGCGGTAAGCGGGAGAATTTAGATTCACTCAAAAATAATCCGAATTTTGAATTAATTGAAATTGATCTCGCCGATACCACATCCATTCAAACAATTTTTTTAACGCTCGTTAACAAAAAAATTGAGGTGATTTACCACTTAGCTGCCATCAATGGCACGCAGCATTTTTATGATCATTCTGCACGTGTTTTAGATCAAAATACGATGATCACCAAAAATGTAATGATTGCAATGGAAAATACGGGTGTTAAAAAAATTCTTTATACATCGAGCTCGGAAGTGTATGGCGAACCGATGATCGTACCGACACATGAATCGCATCGCATTTTATTGAATGCCCATGCGGATCGCGATTCTTATGCGGCATCCAAAGCAATGGGCGAATTTTATGTGCGGCTTTATGCAAACAGCCAAAAAAGAAATTGGTTAATTTTACGCGTATTTAATATGTATGGTCCTCGCATGGTCAACACCAAATACGGACAGGTGATTCCGGAATTTATTCACCGTATGCGAACAGAAAAAGAATTTACATTAATTGGGGACGGGCATCACACGCGTAGCTTTTGTTTGGTTCATGATGCGATACGATTATTACTCATGCTTGATAAACAAAATGTAACGGGGTTTTTAAATTTGGGTAACCCAGAAGAAATTTCTATTTTGGCGTTAGCTGAAAAAATACATACTTTGGATAACAGATCATTCAATCCGATATTTTTACCTGAAAGACCGCACGATCATCATCGTCGTTGTCCGGATATATCTCATTTGTTATCGCATGTTCCAAATCCGAATTTTACGTCGTTGGATGAGGGGTTGAAACAGGTGATGGAAAGTTATGCAGTTTAATGATTGCTGGCGCACTTGCTGGCGCGCGCGCTTCCATCGCTGCTAACGAAATACATGCTATACAAAACGGCATGCCCAATTAGAAGCGATTGAAGCATGCGCGCAAACAAGTGCGCTGCTAACAAAGTAAGTGCTATACGAAACGATGCGCTTCGTTAGCAGCGATGGAAGCGCGCGCGCCAGCAAGTGCGCCACTAAATAGAAGCTCGCACCACAACAAGCATTACAAAGGTAATATCCAATTATGAAATTTAGCATTATCGTCCCAACCTACAACGAAGAAAACGACATCAAGTTCACCCTCGATTCACTCGTCGCACTGGATTATCCAGACTTCGAAGTATTCATGGTGGATGATTCAACTGATTCTACGCCCGATATCATTCGCAGTTATGCAGACAAAGGCATTCGATTAATTAAACCCGGCGGCGGCGGACGTTGCGAAGCCCGCAACATCGGTATCAAACAATCAACGGGCGATATTTTAATTATCTTAAATGCAGACGTGCAGCTACCGCCTGATTTTCTACATCAAATTAAAAAACACTATGATAGTAACGAAGTGGATTTTTTATGCGTACGATCACGTGCATTGAATGATGATAAGCTGTTTGCACGCTATGTGGACTGCGTTTATTTATACGAAGAAGACAATCCACCCAATAAAACATGGCCCATGTGGACGGAAGGGTTTAGTTGTCGCAGAGAATTGGCATTGAAAACACCGTTGTTTCCAGCGGGTTTTCCCATTGCGATGTATGCCGGCGAAGACGTTGTTTTTGCGGAAAATCTAGCGAAAGCGGGCGGGAAAAAATATTTTGATAAAAATATTGTTGTTACCCACATTGCACCAGCGCCTTTTGAAGAATACTGGCGTATTCGAAAATCGCGTGGACGTGCGTGCTCCCAATATCGCCGTTACATTAACAAATGGTCCATGAAAAAAATCATTGGGTGGAATGCATTAAAAACCGGC
>MGXX01000069.1:23155-25723 GCA_001801515.1 Gammaproteobacteria bacterium RIFCSPHIGHO2_12_FULL_38_11 | reverse complement strand
GTTGATTCTTTTAATAATTGGCTAAATGAATTAAATATAACAGAATATCAGCAGAACGAAATTAATTGGGCTCACTCGAATGAATATGGTGGTGGACCTGGCAAACAATCAACTCAAAGTACTTATGATAGCGCTAAAAAAAGGTTACAGAAGAATCAGCATTGGTTGAGGAATATTGAGAAACAGTGGTTTTTAGCTTCAAAAAAACTAGAAAAAACAGTAAATTTAATGATGGATGAAAAAAACAATGAATAAAGAAAAAAATTTTAATTTAGGGTACGCCTGTATTTTTTTATGTTGTTGCGCTACCGCTGTTTCACTTGTATTTATTTCACATATGAATAAAACGCATAATACAATGCTAAGCATTTTCATGACATTTTCTTACGCAACACTCATTTTTAATCTAATCAATTTTAAAAAAATTCGGCATATTTATAGCTTGGTTCTTCAAAATAAAAAAATACTTTTTCGAATGAATATTGTAACGTTATTTAATTGGCTGGGCACTTTTATGGCGCTGCGTTACCTTGATCCTGCCACAGCATTATGTTTGATTCTTGGGATTCTTTCTGTAACTATCTTTTTAATTTCTACTCCGCCTCATAAATTTAAATCGAATAAACACCTCTGTTTTAGTATGCTCTTAGTTTTATTTAGTATGGGGCTGGTTATAAAGCAGAATATCGCTTTGAATCCAGGTGAAGCTCATCTGTATAATCTGATGCATGGCTTGGCTTGGTGTGCGCTAGATGGTGTGACGGGTGCGTTTATTGGGATGAGTTCTGAAGCAATGGGTAAGGCAGGATTTTCTGTCACGCAAATTTTAGCAACACGATTTTATTTATTAACACTTGTTGGCGGTGTAGTTTTTTTATTTATGAATCATGGCCCAATCGTGATTGATTGGAAGTACTATCTGCTTTCTTCTTTGCTAATTGTATTTTTCCCATTACTGATGTATCAAACAGCTATTCGCGAATTAGGAACGTTATTGGTTTCGTTACTTGAACCTTTTAGTCCAGTATTAGCTTATATTTTACAAGTAGTGATAGGGGATTATCGATTTAATGTTATCATGATAAGTTTACTTTTACTGTCCTGTTTAGCAATTGTTTGGTTTGTTCGTATTGAGCAGGCTATTCAGCGTAAAAAGCATTTCATTGTGGCTGTAGGGAATTAATGACCAGTTAATTCATTTAAATGTAACAATTTTATCATTACCAGAATAATTTTTAGATTTTTTATCGGAAGTAGGTGAGATAAATGTTTTCAGAAAAACATATTCAAATTCCGGCCCGCAACAAAACGCCGGCAACAAAAATTTATTGCAAGGTTATGCAAAAGGAAAATATTAGCCTGGGTGATCGATCTGTCATGCTATTAGTGCCTGGTGGTCCGGGCGGAAATCACGCTGTATATCTTCCAATGACCAAGCATCTTTTAAAATTTGCTAATTTAATTTTATTTGATCCCCGTGGTTGTGGTAGTAGTGATTCCAGTGATGCCAGCTATTGTACAATAGATCATTACATTGATGATATTGATGCAATTCGTGCGTATTTCAATTTGGATAAAATTATTTTAATGGGTGGATCATACGGTGCTATGGCTGCATTAGGCTGTGCAATTAGATATTCAGATCATTTAACTAAATTAATATTACTTGCTGGTGCACCGAGTTATAAATTTATTGCAACAGCAAAGAAAAATCTTGAAAAAAAGGGAACAGAAGAGCAAAAGACAATTGCACAAAAATTATGGGATGGTGAATTTCGTGATGCAAAGGAGTTTGCTGATTATTACAAAATAATGGCACCACTTTATTCCGTTAACACTACCGCAGCACCTCCTCCTACTACTTCATCAGGAATTCCTTATAATGTAGAGGTGACTAATTTGGGATTCAGGCAATTTTTACGAACTTTTAATTTTGAACATGAGCTAGAAAAAATTGTTTGTCCAACACTTATTATTTGCGGTGCAGATGACTGGATAAATGATCCCTCTCATGCCAAATTGATGGCTGAGAAAATAAAAGGATCAACGTTGCATATTTTTGATCGCTGTGGCCATTTTGCAGAAGAAGATCAACCGGAATTGTTTTTTAATGCATTGGAGAATTTTTTAGAATAAATTGAAAACTAAATATCTTTTTTTCGATGCCAAATAACAGGCGCTGCATATATTAATTCTACATCAGAGATAACAGAAGGTTTTGCGGTCATTGTAGAATTGGTGCAAACCAATGTATAGCATTGTTTGTTTTTGTGCTTGCCTGCACGAACATTGCGTAATAATTTTTCACCGTAACTGGTTTCTACAATACAATCAGTTCCAACCGTGAATTCAATTTCTTTGTCGATTCTTTTTTTTCCGGCCACCATATCGCCTATATGATATTGGGGCAACATACCTTCATCATCAACAATTAAATTTACCGCATTTGGATTTTTTGCTTTAAAGAATTCTAATTCGTAGGCCATGATAATGTCTTGACTCAAATTAAGCAGTTCTTCCTTTGTCATAGCACCAATAGGATTAACCGATGGCTCTGATCCTATGCCT
>MGXX01000069.1:22622-22947 GCA_001801515.1 Gammaproteobacteria bacterium RIFCSPHIGHO2_12_FULL_38_11 | reverse complement strand
TTTTTTATGACGACAAAAATTTTAATAACAAATATTGTGTTATGTGTTGCATTTTACTATGTAATATAGTAATTTCATTAACGAAAAATTAATTCACTATAGATGTTAATAACAGTAACAGAAAGATTGCAACAGTAGTAATGCTGCAAATTGAATAATAAAAATGAAAATACTGAAACAATAATGGGAGAGCAATTATGTATCAAGGTACTTGTCCTACTTGCGAGGTCGATATCGATATCAAGAAAGAGATTATTGATGGTGAATTAATAAATTGCCGTGAATGTGGGGTCGATTTAGAAGTTAGTAAAAAAGACGAAAATAT
>MGXX01000069.1:22066-22579 GCA_001801515.1 Gammaproteobacteria bacterium RIFCSPHIGHO2_12_FULL_38_11 | reverse complement strand
TAATGAATACATATACTGAAACTAAAATAATTAATCGCATTTTAAATACTGGCACAATTATGAGTATTGAAAAAAATGAACAGGAGCTGAAGGGATTAACCAGAGAGTTAAAATCTTATTTTCAATATGATTATTGTGCGTTATTTAATTGTTTTACAGGCGCTTTGCAAGCGGGGTTATTGGCGAACGGATATAGCTATGGAAAAAAAATTAAGATAAATCAATTTTATAAAAATAATCAGATTATTAATTTTATCCGATATATAGGATTGGAAATTGAGTTTGCTGATTTTCCTGAAGAATGCCTATTGACAAAAGAAATTGAAATGATAGATGAAAATAATTTTATAAAAAATAGAAATATCCATTCTGCAATTATTGATTTTACTAAGTATGGGTATGGACCTGCTGCAGCATTTTTAACTAATGATTTAGAACAATTTAATATTGCGGATAGATTAAAAATTTTTGGCGAGCAAGATTTAAAAACCATGTGGGAAGATAAAGAATCTA
>MGXX01000069.1:21302-21987 GCA_001801515.1 Gammaproteobacteria bacterium RIFCSPHIGHO2_12_FULL_38_11 | reverse complement strand
GGAGTCGCGTGAAAATGTCTAATTATTTATTGGATAGAGAATTTACTAAAAATCATCATTTATCTGTGGACGGTGGAGAACCGGCAATTCCAAAAAATGCGAGAAAAACCATTTATCCAGTCATTACACAGGAAGATGGTTTGCATGTTACGAATATCATTGGATTAAAAGATCGAGGCGTCAGCGAAGTTCAGAAATTAACACAAGAATACCGTGAATATGTTGGCGCTAACTTTGCAATTCCAACTGCAAGTGGTACATCATCTTTACATTTAGCATTGGCTGGTGCGGGTATTCAACCAGGCGATGAAGTGATTACGACTGCTTTAACATTTATTGCAACTGCGATGGCAATTCTGCACGTGAAGGCAATTCCCATTTTTGCTGATATTGATCCAAGAACTTTTTGTATAGATTCACAAGCTGTTGAAAAATTAATAACGTCAAAAACTAAGGCAATTATGCCTGTACATGTGCATGGGTTGCCGGCTGACATGACAGCACTCAAAGCACTTGCTAAAAAATATCATTTAAAAATTATTGAAGATGCATCACATGCGCACTCTGCCAAAATCAATAATCAAGTATGTGGTTCTCTGGGTGATACTGCAGGTCAAAGTTTAATGGCTGATAAAAACTATTTTGTTGGTGGTGAGGGTGGGATGGCATTTTTTTCCACCGAAGA
>MGXX01000069.1:20413-21200 GCA_001801515.1 Gammaproteobacteria bacterium RIFCSPHIGHO2_12_FULL_38_11 | reverse complement strand
CTATTATGACGCGATTCGATCTCGAAATGCAGATTATTTAAGTAAAAAATTAATAGAAACCGGTGGGTTTATTCCTCCGCATGTTCCGGAAGGTTATGCGCATGCCTATAACATGTATCGGATTATTATTGATCCTATTGGACTTGGCCTAGACGATATTCCCGTTGGACGATTAAAGGAAGCAATAAAATTATTGTTATTAGAAGAAGGTGTGCCTGCTCGCGAATGGCAAAATGCGCCAATTCCAAGTCATAAACCTTTTTGCAATCGATTGGGATGGGGGAAATCATATCCCTGGTGTTTATCGAGTCGTACCGATTTTGGTTATGAGCAAAACAATTTTCCAAAATTATTGCAGGTACTAGAAAGCACATTGGTATTGTGTCGGGAATTAAGAAGTCCAGTCGAGTTTGAAAGAGTAGAGCGTTATATTTATGCCTTTGAAAAAATCAAAAAAAATAAAGATAGATTAGCGCAGTTAGCAAGATCGTTGTCTTACACACCTTGCTTTAATAAAGATCCGAGATTAGGTTAATCATGAAAACAATTTTATATTGCACGCAATTAAAAAAAGAAGAAAAAGCGTTGATATTAGCTGCACAACAGAGCGGCCTTTCAATGGAATATCAATTAGTAAGAAATCGTGTTGATTATCCGACAGAGCCGGTTGTAGCCATCATCCGTACGATGGGGCATTCAGAAAGTATTTATTTATCGAACTCATTGGAATTGCGGGGATCTAAAACCTTAAATTCTTCGGTGGCAATTAGATATTGTTCTGATAAAT
>MGXX01000069.1:18646-20366 GCA_001801515.1 Gammaproteobacteria bacterium RIFCSPHIGHO2_12_FULL_38_11 | reverse complement strand
TTTGAAGTGGCATTTTCACCAGAGCAATTACAAGAAGGTGCAAAGCGTTTTGATTATCCGTTTGTGATTAAACCGTTAAGTGCTTCTTGGGGTAGGGGTATTTGTTTGGTGAGAGATTCTTATTGTTTAGATAATTGGTTAGCGGGCAGAGAAAGTCTTGATGCGACACATAAAAACTTTCCTGTGATGTTGCAAGAATATATTGATAAACCAGGGTATGACATCCGAGTATTAATTGTTGGCGAAGAAGCAATCGTTGCTTTTAAACGAAAATCCGAACATTGGATTACGAATACGCACCTTGGTGCAACAGTTGAAAAAATAGATCTTAATGCCGAGATTAAAGGCATCGTTAAAAAAATAATTCAAGTAATAGGCCCAGGTTTTTATGGGTTGGATTTATTTGAAACAAAAGAAGGTCATTATTTATTTAATGAAATTAATCACAATCCTGATTTTTCATATTCATCCTCCGTACATAAAATTAATGTTGCTGAAAAATATATAGAGTATATCTGTAATGACTATAAAAAATCGCATTAAAGTTGGCGTCTTGGGCGCAAGTGGCTATATTGGCTTGGAATTATTACAGCGCTTGGCAACGCATCCTGATGTGGAGCTGGCATTTATTAGTTCTGAATCATTGGCTGGAGAAATGCCGTTTCACATATTTCCGCCTTTGCGTCGTCATAATTTATTCAAAAAATTGACTTTTTCTAAGCTAGAAAATTTAGTTGAAACGGATTTGATTATTTCTGCACTTCCGACGGGGGTATTACCCGCGTCATTACCATTTGTACTTAAGAAAACTAAAAAAATTATCAATATTTCCGGTGATTTTAGATTGGATAATCCAGAAAATATTCGGAAATATTATCCAGCTACCAGTTTGCAGAGCAATAATATAACCAGTAAGCAATATTTTGTGCCAGGATTAGAACACGATTTTTCAGCGACTATTATCAATATTTCAGGATGTATGGCATCAGCTGCAATTTATGCCGCTTACCCATTAATTAAAAATAACCTACTGCAAAGTGAAATTATCATTGATGCTAAAACAGGTTCATCTGGTGCTGGTGCCAAAAACGGCGATTCCCATGCAATACGTGCTAATAACGTTAAGCCGCACAAATTATTAGGTCATCGACATGGGGTTGAAGTAAAACAATATTTAAAAAAATATCAAAGTTCACTTGAAAATGTGCATATGACAACAACCAGTTTAGATATTTCGCGAGGTGTCATTGTTCATGTGCATGGTAATCTTACGCGCAACATAACAATGGCTGAGTTAGAAAAAATTTATAGAATTACTTATAAAAATACAGATTACATAAGAATTGTTATGGGAAAAAAAGGTAATGAAAGATTGCCTAGTATTAAAAATGTTATTGGAACGAATGATTGTGAAATTGCAATTGCAGTTTCTGACAATGAGCAACATGTTGTTGCGGTTGCGACTTTAGATAATCTTGTTAAAGGTGGCGCCGGTAATGCGATACAGGCCATGAATGAAATGTATCAATTCAATGCAACACATGGATTAAAAAGTTACGGGGTTTGGCCATGAATCACAAATTAAGTGTTATAAAAATTGGCGGTAAAGATTTATTTAATCATCCTGGAATATATATGGATCTTGCCAATTTAATTAAGCGTGGTGAGAAAATTGTATTGATAACAGGCGGTAGTTTTGCAATTTCAGAGCAATTTGCTT
>MGXX01000069.1:17461-18423 GCA_001801515.1 Gammaproteobacteria bacterium RIFCSPHIGHO2_12_FULL_38_11 | reverse complement strand
AGAAGGTTTTCGTCTAGAAAAAAAATCACGTGTTGGTAATGTGATTAATGTTGCTAGCGAGAAAATTTTAAAATTACTTGATGTTTTTGACATTATTGTATTTTCACCCTTAATTATTTCAGAAGATGGCGGCTTTTTAAATATCGATGCTGATATGTTAGCAGCACATTTAGCAATAGAATTGAAAGCGGCATATTTACATTTTTTAACCTCAACTTCTGGTATTTTGAGTAATATTGCAGATCCTAATAGCACTGTTTCTGATATCTATTTAGAAGAAGCAATGCATCCTGAATTTGTGCAAGGCAGAATGAAGCAAAAATTACGCGCGGCTTTGCTGGCTATTACTTCATCGCAAGCATTTACGACTATTTCTTCCAGTCAAGTATCACGTCCAATTACTGAAATGGATCATAGTCGTACAACGCATTTATGGAAAATAAAACCAACCAATAAAAGAACGGAATATTTGGTAAAAATGTCGCAAATTCCTTCTGTTTCTCAATATGAAAATCGTTTAGCGCGCTATATGGCTCATCGATTATCAAATGAAAATTTATCAAGTATTGTGGATGCTGCAGGAAATATCGTGACGCGAATTGGTAAAGGACATAGAAAACTTTTATTTTTAAGTCATATCGATACAGTTCCTGGCAATATTAGTGTCAATCTTGAGGGTAACATTCTTAAGGGACGAGGCACTGTTGATGCTAAAGGCACCTATGCAGCTTATTTGGAAGCAGCGGCTTCATTTCAAGGTATAGATAATACAGAAATTTTAGTCATAGGTGCAGTTGAAGAAGAAATTTCTAGCGCCAAGGGCGGCATTTTTGTGCTCGAAAATTATCAAGCAGATGCTGTCGTTATTGGTGAGCCGAGTCATACCAAAAATATTACGTTGGGTTATAACGGTATGTTTAAGGTTGAATTGAAATGTGCTGTTACCAGTAGTCACAGTGCTG
>MGXX01000069.1:17215-17392 GCA_001801515.1 Gammaproteobacteria bacterium RIFCSPHIGHO2_12_FULL_38_11 | reverse complement strand
CATTTGGCGAGCAAAATATTTCAATTCGCGAATTTGTCAGTGGTTATGAAAATCATCAAGAGCATGCGAAAGTTGCTATTAATTTTCGCATTTCGCCAACATGTGAATTAGCAGCTTTAAATCGTTTGATTCAAGAATATGCGACAAATTATCCCGAAGTAAAATTTGAAGTGTTGC
>MGXX01000069.1:15279-17209 GCA_001801515.1 Gammaproteobacteria bacterium RIFCSPHIGHO2_12_FULL_38_11 | reverse complement strand
CGCCGGGTGCGTTATTTGAAAAAACAACTTCTCTCGCGAATGCATTTTATCGTTCTATTAAACAGCACCAAGAAATACCGCGATTTGTATTTAAAACGGGTACATCGTATATGAATACATTAAAAACCAGTTGGAGCTGTCCCATGATTGCATACGGCCCAGGTGATAGCGCGCTTGATCACACAGAGCATGAACATATTTTGTTATCTGATTTTGAAAAATCCGTCAGCATTTTAAAACAAGCCATTCAAAACTGGATAAATACTGTTACAAATTAGGCGCTATCATGATAGAAAAATTAGCAAATCAGATTCGTAAAAAATGCGTAGAAATTTCAAAAATTTCTACCGGTTGCCACTTAGGTGGAAGTTTATCGGCAACAGATATTTTAGCGGTATTATTTGCAAAATGTTACGAGCCAACCCGCGGCGATACTATTATTTTAAGCAAGGGTCATTGTGCTGCAGCGTTATACGCGACGTTGTATGAGCTTGGTTTGATTGCTTATGATCCTGCCATCACGTACGGTCAACGTGATTCTTTATTTACTGGACATCCCAACGATAAAATTCCGCACATCTATTTTTCCACGGGATCTTTAGGGCATGGTTTATCACTTGGTTTAGGGTGGGCATTGGGACAACAGCTTTCTAAAACAAATGGTATGACTTACGTCATAGTGGGTGATGGTGAGCTGCAAGAAGGATCTTGTTGGGAAGCGCTACAAGTAGCAGCATCCAAAAAAATTAAAAATTTTATTGTCATTGTTGATAAGAACAAAGCACAAAATGATGGATGGATTAAAGATATTTCTCCAGTTGATAATTTAATTGAAAAAGCTAAAAGCTTTGGCATGCATGTGATTACTGTAAATGGGCATGATCATGCAGCTTTATATGAAAGTGTTTACAGTTATCAAACTGAACCATTATTTATTGTCGCTGAAACCACAAAGGGTAAGGGAATCCGTCAGTTAGAAAATAATTATAAAGCGCATTATATTACTGCCAAAGTTGATATTGCAGCGCAGTGGTTGCGGGAGTTAGGAGCATGAAATCTGCGCGTCTTATTTATAGAGAAACCTTGGTTAATTTGGCCGAGCATAATCCTAAGATTATATGTATGGAGGCAGATCTTGGCGGTGATCCGCATCCATTTCAGCAGGCATTTCCTGAGCGTTTTTTTAATATAGGAATAGCAGAACATACGATGATCAACATGGCTGCGGGACTTGCAAAATCAGGTTATGTGCCATTTATTAGCACGTTTGCGCCCTTTGCAGTATTGCGCGCATGTGAAGCGATTAAACTTTCTATGGCGTACATGCATGCGAATGTGAAATTGATATGTCCTTATGCAGGTGTTAGTGGCGCATGGTTTGGTCCAACGCATCATTGCTTAGAAGACATGGGTGTACTGCAAACTTTTCCTGGATTAACAATACTCGCACCTTATGCATCAGAAGAAACACAAGAAACTATTCGGTGGGCAGCGCAATATCGAGGACCCGTTTACATACGTATGGGTCGTAATGGCGTTTATAACAATCCAAATTTTTTAGATACATTTGTGTTTGATAAACCGCGACGTATTGGCAATTGGAATAAATCTGCAAAATTGCTATTAGTGTCTGTTGGCGAAGTAGCAACGGATCTTGTTATCCGATTGCAAAATGAAGGCGACTTTTCAAATAATGAAATTGCGCATCTGCATTTACCTTTTGTTCAGAAAAGTGCATTAAAGAATTGTTGCGACATTATTCAAGATTTTCAAACACTCCTTGTTGTTGAAGAAGCGCGATCATTTGGCAGTGTTGCTTCAAGTCTTGCATTATTAAATCCAAAACAAGCGGTACATAGTTTTACGCCGAATGATCTCTGGCCTAGTATTGGCGGTACTCATGAAGAAGTATTGCAAAAAATGGATTTTA
>MGXX01000069.1:5984-15264 GCA_001801515.1 Gammaproteobacteria bacterium RIFCSPHIGHO2_12_FULL_38_11 | reverse complement strand
AAAAAACAATTTTCACTCACTTAACTACTTAGGAGAAATAATATGCATATTTTAATGATAGAATCAAATCCCGCGGGAATTAGTGGTATAAAAGCAGCTATTCAAGAGGGATACCAAGTTACTTTTGTTACCGCTGATCCTCAATTCTATGTGGATCATAATGCTGACGCACAAGCAGTATTTAATCATCCATCCTGTCGTGTAATACATAATACTGAAATTTTTCACACAGAAACTTTATTAAAATTAGCCGATGAAATTAATGCGTTAACAAAAATTGATGGTGTTGTGACCTATAGTGAATATCATGTGGTGCGTGCAGCGGAAGTGGCAGCACATCTTAAATTACCAGGCATGAATGTAGAAGGTGCTAAGAATGCTAGATTTAAACATAGAACACGAGAAACGTTAGTTAATACTCATATTGTACAGCCTGCATTTATTCATGTGAAAAATGAAAAAGAATTGTCAGAAGCAGTTAATAAAATTGGTTTTCCCTGTGTTGTAAAAACATCTGATGGAACAGCGAGCATGAACGTGACGTTCATCAAAGGGCAGGAAGAATTGACAGCGTATCTACATGAATTGCAAAAAATTAATAACTATGGGCGGGCTGTAACTCGCAGTCATGATTTACTTGTAGAAGAATTTATTTCTGGTGAGCTTGTGTCTGTAGAGGCATGTGTTTTTGGAAAAGACAATGTTGTTAATTTAGGGGTTACTGATCGAATTTTAAGTGGATTCCCTAATTTTATTGAGATGGGTTGTACCTATTTAAATGATCATCCGGTTAAAAATGAATTATTTAAAGTGAACAGTGACGTTTTAAAATTATTAAATATTGATTTTGGTTTTATTCATACGGAGTATTTTTTGACAGAGCGTGGGCCTGTGCTATGTGAAGTCAATGGTAGATTGATTGGCGGATTGGGTCCAAAATTAATGGAAATTTCGTCCGGTATTAATCCGTTTCTTGAAGTAATACATCTCGCGGTGCAAACCGAAGTGCAGTTACCTTTCCCCAGTAATAAAATTGCCTGCGCTCGTTGGTTTGGCGCACCTCTTGCTGGGAAAATTAGGGAGATGAATTTTGGTGATATTAATACATTTCAAGGGTTTGAGGAATCATGCAGTTATAAAAAAATCGGTGAGCATGTTTCACGATTATCTAAAAGTAATTTTGATTGGTTAGGACATGTTGTTTTTTCAGGTGATTCTTATAAAACAGCAGTGGATCGTGCTGAAGCAGCGATGAATTCTTTATCAATCGATTTAACGACGGAAATAGCGAGATAATTTATCTATGCAAATAAAATATTCTGATATTTTAATTTCAAATGTGTTGATTCCGCTTTATGACAAAAATCAACGCTACCATGTGCGCATAAAAAATGGAAAAATTTTTTCTGTAACATCAGTAGATCAAAATTTGGCAGCGCAGGAGAGCACTGCTTATGATATGCGTATTGAATGTATGAACAATTCTTTAGAATTATGGCCTACTTACGTTGAGAATCATGCACATCTGGCATTGCCAACAAATTTTGATAATTTTTTGGAGCCGATGGAAATTGTTGCACTGCAATATTTATATTTTGGAATTACACAAGTGATGGATTTATTTGGTTATCCAAGTATTTCGAAAGAGTGGGACGCAATGATGGAAAATTCACATGGTATTGCGCCAACCATTATGCACTGCGGCTATGCGCTAACAGCGCCAACACTGAATGACAAAGTGGGACATGGCGCAGAATTTCCTTTACCAGTTTATGTTGTGAATAATGAAGCGGATATTTTATCGGCGTTAGAAAAAAATGTCATGGCGGGTGCTCAGTTCATTAAGGTAATGTATACCGCTGGTATTGAAAAACCAGGTGATTTACCGCGATTTTCATTATTGCAAAAAGAAATTTTTTCAAAAATTTTAATGTTTGCAAAACAATATGACTTGGAATGCATTGTTGATTGCAATACATTGGAAGAAGTGAAATTTGCTGTGCGTTGTGGTTATCGCTATTTTGCGCATCCGATACGCGATGTGATTTTAACAGAAGAAGATTGGAATGATTTAAAAAATTGTTATTTTGTGACGACTTTGCAGGGTTTGAAAGGCATGGTCATGACAGGAAATGAGATGGAGCAGGCTTGTGATACATTTCATTTTCATCAAACACAATTGCCTGGACAAGAAAAACATTTTGCAACGGTGACGATGCCTTATGGCATCCAATATGGTATGCAAAATTCTCGTTTACATGCACTAAATTGTATGAGGGAAAATAGCATTGCAGCGTTGTTGCGCAATCAATGTGTGCTAGGGTCTGATGCTGGGAATACATTGTCATATCATGGATTAGGTTTTTACGAAGAGCTGCTTTATTTTCTACAGCAAAAATCTGTCACTAGGCATAATCTTTTGATTGCTGCAACGCAAAAAATTCCTGGCATTTTTGAAAAAAAATTAACGAATGCTTTTTCATTAGATAATGAAGCGAATATTAATTTAATCGAGAGCAATGAATTATTGCCAACAAATATTATAAAAGGGGATATCATTTTAACGCCACATTTAATTGCAAATAAGATTGAAACACTACGTCACTCACTGTAGGAGATTTTTATGAATCGTTTAAAATTCGTTGATTTTGGAGCAAGTATCGGAATTTTTCTTGCTTATACAGGAAACTATATATACTTCCCGTTATTGATTGCCAAACTTGGTGCTGAATATAATGGATTTTTGGCAGGCTTAGTTATTTTTATGACGTATGTTGGCCGGCTGTCCGCAACATTTTTTTACACGTATGTCAGTAAAAAAATCTCCATTAGAAATATTATTAGTTTGTTTGTGTTATTTGAGGGGCTTGCTTTGTTTGGTATGGGGTGGACTTCATTGCCTTCTGTCTATATGGTACTGGCATATTTTATTGGATTTGCCTCTGGAATGTCTTTTCCTGCCTTAAAACACGCTTTATCCATTTTACCTGAAACAATTCGATTACCTGCATTTTCACGTTTTCAATTAGCATCTCAAGCAGGTTTAATTGCGGGCGCAGTGATAGGTGGGCTGTGTGCACATTTTTCGATGATCCTAATATTCTCAACCACATTTATTTTATTTTTGGGTTATTCATTGGTAGCTTTTTTATTTATACCGAATAGTGGCGAATATCAACCCGTTACTACATTGGAAAAAATAGCACTAATAGATATGTCTTTAATAAGAAATAGAAACTTTCCTGCAATTAAATACGATTTAGTAATGTCCACATTGTATTGGTTATTGATCATGAGTTTTATGGTAAATATTCCATTGACGATTAGCGCGTATTTACCGACATTAAATGTCTCAATGCCATTTTGGTTGACAGGATGTGTTTTATTGTTCTTACAAATGCCCCTTATTAAATATGCAAAAACAAAATTGAGTGCGCCCGCGATTATGATGGTTGGTTCTAGTGCATTACTCATTGGATTTATCGCTTTTAGTTTACATTTTAGCTTAGGCTACATTGTGATAGGGAGTATTATGATGGCGTTAGGACAGATTTTATTTGCACCAGCGCTAGATTTACTTGTTTCACAATCAGTCGTTAAAGAAAATATGGGAAAAGCGATGGGCGCAATGCATTTTTATCGCAGCCTAGGGAATTTAATTGGCGCATTGTTTGCTGGCATTTTGTTCGATTTGGGTAAAAAATTACATTTTTCTGAATTAAGCTGGTTATTTCTCGTGGTGATTGCTGTAATTTTAACACTGGCGGCATTAAGATTATGGAAAATAAAAAGCGTTGCGTTTCGTAATAGCTCAGCATTAATTTCCTGAAAATTTTTAAAAACAACTATTTTATGGAGTGATTATGCGTTTTGCACATGTGATGATTCGAGTAAATGATCTGCAAGAGTCGATCGATTTTTACGTCAAAATGTTCGACATGAAATTACAGAAGAAAACTGAAAATGCAGAATACAAATATACGCTGGCATTTCTAGGATATACCGATGATCCGAATTCAGAGACCGTGCTTGAACTGACTTATAATTGGGGTAGATCAGAATATCAGCACGGCGAAGCTTTCGGTCATTTGTGTTTTAAAGTTGATGATGTGTATAAGGCTTGCGAGCGAATAGAAAAACAGGGTGGTGTAGTAACGCGAAAACCAGGCCCTGTGAAAGGCGGTACAACAGTGATTGCTTTTGTGCAAGACCCAAATGGCTATAAAATTGAGTTGATCTGACCAATGGCACTACCTTAATTTATTGGGGCATACATCAGGTCGTATTACGACGCATTACTCACTATCAGAAATTGTAAAATTAATTGAAGCTGCTAATAAAGCTTGTATAAGAGTGAATAGCAGTCCGACATTGGAGTCTGTGAAGAGTGATGCACAGTTTAAGTCCCGCAAAAGTCCCGCAGGCAATTTTGGGATTGATGCGGAAATGGGTCTAACTGCTTAATTTTATTGGTGGCCAGAGGCAGAATTGAACTGCCGACACAAGGATTTTCAGTCCTCTGCTCTACCGACTGAGCTATCTGGCCAGGGTTGTAAAACGTTGTAGATTAAACAGGTTGGAGCCGCATTAGTCAAGTCATATCCCGAAATCCGGGCGGTTTTTCAGCATTGCCGCCAAACAAAAATTTTTCCATTTCTTGAATGAGAAAATCACGCGATTTTTTTTCAATTAAACTGAGTTTATATTCGTTAATCAACATGGTTTGATGCGCAATCCATAAATCCCAGGCTTGTTGTGAAATCTGATCATAGATGCGTTGACCGAGCGTAGTTGGAAACGGTGGTTCGCTTAGTCCTTCCGATTCGATACCGAGTTTTGTGCAGTGTACAATGTGTGTCATGGGATTGCTGCCTCAGCGTTTAATTGTTTGAGAATGTTGGCAACCGGCGCTGCAATGCCGCCCGGTAAGCGCGTATCGAGTTTATACCAAAATAATTCATTGCTGGTTATTTTTTTTGTTGGTTTGCACAATACAGGTGTGATCATCAGTGTGAAGTGCGTGAACTGATGCTTGATTTGCGGCAATTGACCTATTGGTTGCAATACCCTGTTTTGAAATTTGTACTGATTCCTGATTTCAGATTCCTGGTCCCAGTATTCCGGAAAACTCCACAGTCCACCCCAAATTCCTTTGGTGGGCCGTTTTATCAATGCAATTTCATTTTGCATGTTGCGAATAATATAAAGCACTACATGTTTTGTTGGCCGCGTTTTTTTGCCGCTTTTAATCGGAAATTGTGTTGGTGTGCCAGCATTCAGTGCTTCGCAATTTTTTCGAAACGGGCAAGCGGAGCATTGTGGTTTGCTGCGCGTGCATACGGTTGCACCCAAATCCATAATGGCTTGATTGTAATGGTGTGCATTTTTTTCAGGTGTGAGCTTTTCTGCAAGCAGCCACATCTCATCAAGTGTATTTTTCTGATTGATCGGCTGACTGATTGCAAAATAACGCGCTAACACGCGTTTGACATTCCCATCGAGAATCACTGCTCGTTTTCGCTGTGAAAAAGAAAAAATAGCGCCAGCAGTCGATTGCCCGATGCCAGGCAGATTGCAGATTTCCTCAACTGTTTTTGGAAATCGTCCGCGATATTTTTCTGCAATAATTTTTGCAGTCTTCACAATATTGCGTGCCCGCGCATAATAACCCAGCCCTGACCAATGCGATAACACATCATCTTCTTTCGCGAGCGATAGCGATTTTAAAGTTGGAAATGATTGCATAAAACGAAGATAGTAGGGGATCACCGTTGCAACTTGTGTTTGTTGTAACATGATTTCCGAAATCCAAACGCGATAGGGTGTTGGATTGTGTTGCCATGGCAAATCGTGGCGGCCGTGGGTTTGGTACCAGGTGAGGAGATGTGTAGAAAAGGTGTGTGCTTGTGTGCTGTTCATTACAATTACGCATGGTTAGTAATCAGTAATCAGTAATCACAGCAATCAGTGCTCATTACTGACTACTGATTACTGATTACTGATTACTGATTACTTTTTCTGCGGGCAGAAAAAAATTAAAACGCATCCCCCACCGACACAATCAACGGAACGGTGACACCTGGATTATTCGGCAACAAATTACCATTTGAATAATGACCGATCGTCATCGCGACGTTCAAATGTTTTTTGTGTCCGAAGAAACCACCAATACCCATTAAATCTTGGAATGTAAAATTGCCACCGAGATAGATGTTGTCGATATTATAACGAGAAATATACGACGGACCCGCGACAGAATAAATAAAATATAAGTCAGCAGTAGGTCTACGTAAAAACCAAAAACGAAATTCCGGAAATACAGAATATGCTTGAAAAGGGGTGTTATTGACAGATGAATGATAGTTTGATGCGCTCACACCCACATCAAATGAAAATATTTTATGTGTGTGAAAGATATTGCGTTGATAAATAATTTGTTCGCCATTGCGCGCTTTGACATCACCGGTCCAGAAAACGGGCAAGTAGCCGACACTAAAATATTTATTAATGTTTGGATTAAAAACGCTCGTAATAAATCCGCCGAACTGAATAAGGTTTTTGTGAAAAATATAATACGTGTCGTAATATTTTGGCAAATGAATACTGTGGAACAAATAATAAAAGCTCGTGAACCCATACCACATATTGGGCTGTTGTTTTTGCGGCTGCGCTAAAGAATCTTCAACGCCGAGTGTCGCATGCCAGCCGCCTGATATGTTGTAGTCAAAACCACCGCCGGTTAAAAATGTGTAGATATCTTCAGATGGAATAACCGTTGTGCCACCATTCACGGTAAAACCATGGCGCGAGACAATTCCCAACCCCGCTAATCCATACAAACTCAACTTATTTGAAAGTGGCAGAGTGGGGCGCAGCGAAATCCCAAAGAGTGAAACCCAAATAGAATGCCAATCATTGGGTGTTTGAATGCCGTAGGCATAGGCCCATTTTACAGGACGCATCAAGCTGATTTCAGCAGCCAAATAGCGATTAAAGTAGTGACCGATATAAACATTTAAACCAAAATGCGGATTGCTGAATGATGCGGCTTGAAAACCATT
This sequence comes from Gammaproteobacteria bacterium RIFCSPHIGHO2_12_FULL_38_11, assembly GCA_001801515.1. The sequence continues at coordinate 8,203 of MGXX01000069.1, read as the reverse complement.
TAATAAATCGGCATTCGAGTAGGGAATATCTGTGTAACCAGCACCCAAGCCGACATAGGTGTTATTTAATGATGGTGGTAATTGCGAGCGCGAGTCGGGTGGATATTTTGCTGTATCTGCTTCTGCGGTGAAAATTAACGAACACAATAATGCAACGGTAATAAATTTTTTAATAAATAGCATGTTTTTCTCAAGTGTTGTTACAGCATCCAGCTATTTATTTTTCCGTATTAATTGGGCGACAGGCGCGTGATTTTAATCAGCATGCCCATAATCGGATTGCTGATATAATTTAATTCATTGCTGCGCATTCGGCGATCCTGGCTCAATTGAAAATAAAAATCAGGTTGTTTGATCTCGTTAAAATAACCATTGGTCGCTATTTTTTGCAGATCGGCTGTTGGTTGTGATAAAAATAAATTGGTGTGAACATCAAAATAATTGGTCAAGTTAATTGTAAGAGCGCCGCGCAATGCACCATTATTGGAAATGGGAATTGTGATGGATGAGCCATTGTCATACCATGATTCTTGCCATGATCCACTCAATAGCACTTTGTAATCAGCGCTGTTTCGCAGAACATTTTCTTCATGTTGTAGTGCAGCAGCGGGTTGTGCTGGTGCTGTGTTTGCGGCGAACGTGTTGATGTCATCTGCGGACAACATTGGCCATTGTTCTTGTGATAAAGTTTGCGGTGTGATGTGCGAGAAAATAATCACTTGCACGTTATACGTTCTTGCGGCGGGTAATCCAAAACTCGCGCAGACAAATAAGGAAAGACACAGCGACAAAATCGACAAGATGCGTTTCATAATGCTCCATCCTCTGGCGAATGAAAATGAAGCTAGTCTACACGGGTGTTTTGAGATAGGGAAGTCGATTATTGGTTATCAGTTATCCGTTATCAGTTATCTGGGATCAACCAATATAAATATTTTCTTGCCGACTGCTGATCTCTGCAGCTTTAACAATCAGCTTGTATTCTTAATGCGTGAATATGAGTTTGCATCAGCGTACCCAATGCTTCATATACCATGCGATGACGCTGAATGTTATTTTTTCCTTCAAAACAAGGCGATTTAATGATCACTGTAAAATGCCCACTGTCTTGATGTGCGTGCCCCATATGCTCTTCGCGATCATCTTGCACGTGAATGTCTGCGCCGGGAAAAGCATGGGTGAGCGCGGTGTGGATTAATGTGGTGGTGGGCTGCATGGCTGTTTATGTCTCAGGTAATACGATTTTAAATGGCTTCACTGCGACACTTTTATAAACTTCGGCAGTGACAAATGGATCCGCTGCAATCCATTCTTTCGCTTCGTCGAGTGAATGAAATCTTGCAACGATAAGCGAACCGTGAATACCGGCAACAAAAGGATTATCGCCATCTTGATTCATCAATGGGCCTGCAGCCAATAAGCGATTGTCTGCTGATAATTGTTCTAATCGTTTTAAATGTGCTGGACGAATGCTCTTTCGTTTTTCCAAGACATTTTCCGCATCTTCACAAATAATCGCGTAAACATTTTTCATCATTTACTCTTTAAATTTTTTGATCGTCCCTAACATGGCGAGACATATAAATAGCTTGACCAATTGTAAAGACAATGGTTAATCCGAGTGTGCCGAATAATTTAAAATTCACCCACGCATTCATTGAATAATGATATACCACATAAATATTTAAAAATCCCAAAAAAATAAAAAATAATGCCCATGCCATATTTAAATGCGTCCAAATTTTTTCTGGCAAGATAATTTTTGTATCTAACATACGCGCCATCAAATTCTTTTTTGAAAAATAGTGACTGTAGAGCAAGGCAAGCGAAAATACCCAATAGATAATGCTGGGCTTCCATTGAATAAAAATCGCTTTGTGAAAAATTAACGTAAAACCGCCGAGCACGAGCACGCTGATCAATGTAATCACATGCAACTTTTCAAAACGTTTGTGAATAAGCCAGTAAACAATATTCTGCAATACGCAAGCCGCCATCGTTGCGGCCGTTGCCACAAAAACACCATAGAATTTGTAGACGATAAAAAAGCAAATAATCGGGAAGTAGTCGAAAAGCAGCTTCATGTGTAACCTTACTTAAAGTGTCTGGTGGGAAATATCGTAGCAGTAATTTGGTTTGAAGTAATTGGTTATCCGATACCCGATTGAGTTGTCGCACCCGCTGGGTTATCATGATCCTTCGCATTTTACGATGAGCAA
>MGXX01000069.1:727-5894 GCA_001801515.1 Gammaproteobacteria bacterium RIFCSPHIGHO2_12_FULL_38_11 | reverse complement strand
CCGCAGGATCTGTACATTCCGCCGGATGCGCTCCGCGTTTTTTTAGAAACATTCCAGGGTCCGCTCGATCTGCTCCTGTACCTTATCAAAAAGCAAAATATCGATATCCTCGATATCCCGATCAAAGCCATCACCATTCAGTACATGCAATATGTTGAGATCATGCAGGAATTGCATCTCGAATTGGCCGCGGAATATTTGTTAATGGCGGCCATGCTAGCAGAAATCAAATCTCGCTTGTTGTTGCCGCGCCCACAAAATCCAGATGAGCCTGAAGTGGATGATCCGCGCGCAGAATTAATTCGTCGTTTGCAAATGTATGAGCGTTTTAAAAAAGCGGCAGAAGATTTAGAAGCGCTGCCGCAAGTGGATCGTGATGTGTTTGTGGCGAATGCTGCAACGCCGCCAATGGATGTTGTTGTGGCACAACCTGATGTCCCCATGAAAGATTTATTAGATGCGTTTGTCGATGTCATGACACGCGCACGCATGTTTGCTGATCACAAAGTAGAAAAACAATTATTATCGATTCGCGAGCGCATGACAAAAATCTTAGAATTAATTCACGCGCAGGAATTTACACCATTTACGCAATTTTTTACGGTTGAAGAAGGGAGAATGGGTGTGGTGGTAACATTGATTGCTATTTTAGAATTAACGCGACAATCCATTATCGATATTGTTCAAAACGAACCTTATTCACAAATTTATATTAAAGCAAGCAGTGGCGCGCAATTGGATATGGATGCAGCCGCACAAGCAACGGGTGAAGTATGATCGACAACATTGAATGCATTTTAGAAGCCGCTTTATTTTCTTCAGCAGAACCATTGCCGGTTGATAAATTGGCGCAATTGTTTTCTGAAGAAAATCGCCCGAGCAACGCTGAGATTCGTGCGCATTTGGCGGCATTAAAAACATTTTATGAAAATCGCGGTGTTGAATTAATGGAAGTAGCGAGCGGGTATCGTTTTCAAGCGCGCGCAAATACTGCGTCGTTTATTCAACGTTTAGAAGAACGTAAACCGCCGCGTTATTCCCGCGCATTTTTAGAAACGCTTGTGTTAATTGCGTATCGTCAGCCAATCACGCGCGGTGAAATTGAGGATGTGCGCGGTGTTGCAGTCAACCCCAATATTATTCGCACACTGATGGAGCGCGATTGGATTAAAATTGCAGGCTATCGCGATGTGCCTGGAAAACCAGCACTATTAGCAACAACAAAAACATTTCTCGATTATTTTAATTTAAAAAGCATTTCTGATTTGCCGGCATTGTCTGAATTAATCGACTTCGAAGCGCTCGAGAAAAAATTGGGAATGGGTGCATTACTACCAACGGATGCACAACCCACAGAAATTCAAACCGAGTTGCCGCTTGAGGAAGAGGTAGCGGTGGTTGGTGATGGCGACAACACAGACATAACAGAAGCTCACCTGGCAGGGTGAGCGTATCTTATTTCTTTGCGCCATATTTTTGCATTAATGGCCAACACAGTGGTTTGCATGATTCTTCTGTCATGGTTGGTTCAAAAGTTTCATTACCCATATAAGTGACCAAATTGCATCCGCCATGCTTATTACAATACACAGTGGTGTGGTATTTACAGGTATACGTAGTGCCATTATACAGCACTTGCTTGTCATAACAGGCTTCCTGTTTGCCATTATCAGCCAGAGCTGTAGCGCTTAATTCCAGCAGGGTTGCGAATCCAAATAATCCAAACAAAAACAACGGCCATCTTTTTTTATTTGTCATAAAAACCCCCGATTGGTTATGAATTGACAGGTTCTTTAGTGTAGCTGGATTATTCTGATTAAGTCCATAATCGCAAACACAACCGAATGATGTCGAATTGCCTCGCGTCCGCTTAAAAAGTGCTGGGTGTGAGATTCAAGCAATCCTGCTTCAGTGGCAATGGCAAAACAAACTGTTCCCACGGGTTTTTCTTTGCTGCCACCACCCGGACCAGCAACACCAGTAATTGATAATGCGACAGTTGCACGTGTTTTTTCTAAAACACCTTTTACCATTGCTTTTGCGGTTTCTTCTGAGACTGCGCCGTGATTTTTTAAAACAGCAGCTGAAACGTTAAGTAGGTTTTCTTTTAAAAAGTTGCTGTAAGCAACAACACCCCCTTGAAACCATTTGGAACTGCCTGGTACTTCTGTAAGACAGGCAGACAGCATACCGCCGGTGCAGGATTCAGCAACCGCCAATGTGATTTTTTTTTCCAAGCAGAGATCGCCTAATTTTTTTGCGAGCGCATATACATTTTCATTCATGAATCTTGCCTTATTTTTTAATCGCAAAAATCATGCGTGCGCGACTTTGTTCTGTCAATGGTTTTTTGCATAGCAAAAACGCTCACCCTGCCGGGCGAGCTTCTGTGAGATTGTCGATAACCACTATAGCCACTCATTCCATCCTCATTTATAATAGAACGAATCACTGCTTTCAAAGGGACGCATCGCGTGAGGGACTCAAAACGCAAAATATCCAACACCACCATGCCTGCGGAAATTTCTCCATTATATCGCCGCGCGCATGAAGTCTTGCTGATTATTCTCTTTGCTACAGGTTCGTTTTTGTTACTATCGTTATTAACCTACCATCGTTCTGATCCAAGCTGGTCTCATCAGTTGGACAACACGGTTATTTTAAATGCCGGCGGGCGAGTGGGTGCATGGATTTCTGATTTTTTATTATATTTGTGCGGTTACATCACCTATTTTTTCCCCGTGATTTTATTTCAAGGTGTTTGGGAATTGTATCGCGATCGCAAATTGGTGACAGCCATTGAGGATGTTGATTGGGCGCGTGTGATTTCCCGCATCACGGGTTTTCTTATGTCAGTGGTCAGCGCAACCAGTTTATTGCATCTTTATGCCGCGCAATTCAATCATGGATTGCCTTATGAATCTGGCGGCATCATCGGTGTTGCCATGGGTAATTGTATTTTGCAGTGGTTTAATCGCGCAGGTGCGACGATTATTTTTATTCCCATCTTGTTAATTGGGGTTACATTACTGACTGGCGCGTCGTGGTTGAAAATAATCGATGTCATGGGCGCGCTTATTTTGCATCGTCTGCAATTCTTTTTTAAAAAATTTCCATCGTTATCATTTCGTTTGCCACAATTTAAATTTAACTTGCCATCGCTGCGTTTCAAAAATCGCGATAGCGAAGCGATAGACGCACATGTTGAACCCAGTTTAATAACAGGGGATCCGCTGCTTGATCCCATGCAAAAAAGATTAAATTTATCGAAAGCACCGGCGCAATCTAAATCGGTGATGGATGATCCCATCCTGTCAGAAGATAAACCCATTCGTGTGCCGCGTTACTCGCAATCCAATGTTGTTCCGAAATTATCATTACTAGATTCACCATCGGGTGAACGTAGAATTGGGGTTAGCAAAGATGAGCTGGAAAGGCGTTCGCGTGAAGTAGAGGAATGCTTTCGTGATTTTGGCGTTGAATTAAAAGTTGTTGCGGCGCACCCAGGGCCCGTGGTGACGCGTTATGAAATGGAGTTAGCGCCCGGCACAAAAGTTAATAAAATTTCATCACTCGTAAAAGATTTAGCGCGTTCGCTGTCGGTTACCAGTGTGCGCGTGGTGGAAGTGATTCCGGGAAAATCAGTGATCGGTTTGGAACTACCGAATGTGCATCGCGAAGTGGTGACTCTAAAAGAAGTGTTGTCGACAAAAGTGTATCAACAATCGCGTGCATCTTTAACTATTGCGCTTGGAAAAGATATTGCAGGTGAGCCAGTTGTCGTTGATTTGGCGAAAATGCCGCATTTATTAGTTGCTGGCACAACGGGCTCAGGAAAATCCGTTGCGCTGAACGTCATGCTGCTCAGTTTACTATACAAATCATCGCCGCAAGATTTACGTTTAATTTTAATTGATCCTAAAATGTTGGAATTATCTATTTATGATCGTATTCCACATTTGCTCGCACCGGTTGTGACCGACATGAAAGATGCGGCAACGGCATTGCGTTGGTGTGTGGTTGAAATGGAGAGACGTTATCGTCTGATGGCTGCACTTGGTGTGCGCAACATTGTTGGTTACAATATCAAAATTCGCGAAGCGATGGATCGCGGAACGCCACTCGCAGATCCTTTTATTAAAACCGAAGACGGGCAGCCTGTTGAGTTACAAACGCTACCAAAAATTGTCGTATTAGCCGATGAATTTGCAGATATGATGGTGGTTGTGGGTAAGAAAGTAGAAACCCTGATCGCGCGTCTTGCACAAAAAGCACGGGCTGCGGGCATTCATCTTATTTTTGCAACGCAGCGTCCGTCTGTCGATGTGATTACAGGATTAATTAAAGCGAATATTCCAACACGTATTGCATTTCAAGTGTCTTCCAAAATTGATTCACGCACGATCCTCGATCAGCAAGGCGCAGAACAATTGCTGGGTCACGGTGATATGTTATATTTGCCGCCGGGTTCTGGTGTGCCGGTGCGTGTGCATGGATGTTTTGCGAGTGACGAAGAAGTGCATCGCGTGGTAAATGATCTAAAACAACGCGGAAAACCCGATTATTTAGAAGATATTTTAAATGAAACCGGTGCAGTTGATCCCACCGGTTATACCGAATCCGCATTAATTGAAGAAGGTGATGGCGAAAAAGACCCACTGTATGATGAAGCGGTCGAATTTGTGATTAAAGCGCAACGCGTTTCTGTTTCAAGCGTGCAACGGCGTTTTAAAATCGGTTACAATCGCGCTGCACGTATTGTGGAAGCCATGGAGGCGGCAGGCGTTGTCAGTAAAATGGAAGGCAATGCACAACGCGATGTGTTGGTGAAAGAAGGGGTTAGTAATCAGTAATCAGTAGTCAGTAGTCAGTAATCAGTAATGGATAGCAAATAATGAATCGATTAAAACATTTCTTTTTCATATTTCCATTATTATTTTTTTCATCCATTGTTTTTGCTGTGCCATTACCTGCAGAAACGCTTACAGCATTATTAAATTGTTTTCACACCTACCAAGCTGATTTTTCGCAAACCACAACCAGCAATCATCATCGTGTTTTGCAAAAAAGTACAGGCACAATGATGTTGATGCGGCCCAATCATTTTCGCTGGGAAACCAAAACACCGGACCATCAAATCATCATTACCAATGGTAAGATCGTTTGG
>MGXX01000069.1:0-698 GCA_001801515.1 Gammaproteobacteria bacterium RIFCSPHIGHO2_12_FULL_38_11 | reverse complement strand
GATAATACACCAACCAATCCTGCAAAATTGTTATCAGGCAACGCGGCTCAATTGTTGCGGCAATTTGATGTGCAGTTAATGCAGGGCGCAACTCAACAAATATTTCTACTGATTCCAAAAACACCGAATCAAACTTTTCAATCGGTCCGTATTAGTTTTAAAAATAAAAAATTAACACAGATGCAAATTCAAAATTCATTGTCACAAACAAGCACATTTATTTTTTCACACATTGTGATTAATCCCGTCTTTTCTCCAACTTTATTTTCTTTTACAGCCCCTAAAAATGTTGATGTATTAAAATGAGTATGTTTACAAAAGAAGTGACAGCTGTGGCGTTGGGTGGTGCGTTCGGCTCAGTGATGCGATTACTGTTATCACGTTGGATAGAAATGATTATTCCCTATGCTGCGCTGCCCTGGGGAATTATTGCGGTCAATATTGTGGGATGTTTTTTTATCGGTGTTGTTTATGGTGTGGTTGAATTAAAATTATTGTTAAACCCTTTGTGGCGTTCGGGTTTAATTATCGGTGTGTTGGGTGGTTTCACTACTTTTTCCAGCTTTAGTGTTGACACGTTTGCTTTTCTGCAAAAAGGTGAGCTGTCTTTGGCGATTTTCAATATTGTGATCAGTGTCATCGTCTGCCTGCTCGCTACTTTCTTGGGTTATTCTGCGATCCGTTTTGTTTTGTAAACT
>MGXX01000068.1 GCA_001801515.1 Gammaproteobacteria bacterium RIFCSPHIGHO2_12_FULL_38_11 | reverse complement strand
ATAAAAGCGGACATTTTCATTTTGGTTTGACATTTTTCTATTTTTTTCTTGAAAAGTATCGTGTTTTGCACTATCATTTAAACAGCGGGTAAGTCCTGAGGTTACCGCGATGCCTTCGGGTATCGTAAGCGCTCTGTAAGGGCGTCGGTCTTAGGGGCCGCTTTTTTTTATTCTTAATTTTTTCATATAATTATGTCTACTGATGTTACTGTCTACCTCGATGAAAGTGGCGATCTTGGGTGGAAATTTGATAAGCCCTATAGACAAGGTGGATCAAGTCGTTACCTGACTATTTCTGCAGTTCTCGTTCCGAAGCATAAAAATCATTTTCCTGGGCGAGTGATCAAAAGGCTATATCAAAAATTTGAATGGCAGAAATCTGTAGAACAAAAATGGACTTCTATGAATAATACACAAAAAGATTTTTTTTGTGCTAAATCAATAGAATTAATTAATAATCCTCAAGATAGTTCTATGAATAAAGGTGTCCAGTACGCTGATATGTTATGTGGGATGATTCAGCAGCATTTTGAAGATCAATGTGGTGAGCGATTTAAAAAAATAGAAAAATCAATAAAAATAAAAAAATTATTTTTTATTTAAAGTAAAGAGTATGTTTATGCTACCAGTCCTCACCATCGTTGGTCGACCAAACGTCGGCAAATCTACTTTATTTAACCGCATTACCCGCACACGCGATGCCATTGTCGGCGATACACCTGGTATTACGCGTGACAGACAATATGGCGAAGGGCAGTGCGGCAATCATTCATTTCTCATCGTTGATACGGGCGGTATTGCTGAACCTGATGACGCGCTAATGGCTGAACTAACTGAGCTTCAAGTGGCGCAAGCCATTAAAGACGCCGATGTCATTTTATTTGTTGTTGATGCTAAAGCTGGTGTTTCAACGGGTGATTGGATCGTGGCTAAACAGCTTCGTCTGTACACTGAAAAACCGGTTGTGTTAGTGGTTAATAAAGCAGATCGACAAGATCGCCCTGAAGTGGTTTGTGCGGAATTTTATGCATTGGGTTTAAAAACAATGCATGTGATTTCAGCCAACAGTGGCTTTGGTGTTGAAGCGATGCTCACGAATATTTTATCAGCTTTTCCTGAAACTAAGATTGAAATTGAAAAAGAAACAGAAGCAAATGCACGCACCCGCATTGCCGTTTTAGGCAGACCCAATGTTGGAAAATCTACCTTAATTAACCGTATTTTTGGTGAAGACCGCGTGATTGTTTTAGATCGTCCGGGCACAACGCGTGACACCATTGAAATTCCCTATGAACGAAATGAAAAAAAATATACGTTAATTGATACCGCCGGCATTCGCCGCCGCAAAAAAGTAACCGAAGGCATCGAAATATTTTCAGTGATTAAAGCCATGCAAGCAATGAAACAAGCACATGTGGTTGTGTTGGTGGTTGATGCACGTGATGGATTATCTGATCAAGACATGCGATTGATGGGTTTAATTATGGAAACAGGCAATGCCCTTGTTTTAGCTTTTAACAAATGGGATGGCATGACCGAAGAAGATCGTGAGGCATTTAAACGCTCGGTTGACCGCCGTCTTCCTTTTGCTAATTTTGCGCGTCGTTATTATATTTCTGCAAAACACGGAACGGGTGTGGGGCAATTGTATGATGCGATTGATGAAACACAAGAAGCGCTCGCTCAAGATTTTGCAACGCATAAAATAACAAAAATATTAATGCAAGCAACAGAAGATCATCAACCTCCGTTAGTGCAAGGGCGTCGAGTGAAATTGCGTTATGCGCATGTGGGTTCAAAGCGTCCGCTGGTATTTGTGATACATGGAAAACAAGTTGATAAATTACCGGGGTCTTACAAACAATATTTAATTAATTATTATCGCGATAAATTAAAATTAGTCGGCATTCCTTTGATTATTAAATTTATTAATGATGATAACCCTTATGTCGATAATGGTGCACCGGAATAATAGAAAATTAGGGAGTGGGTGGTTTATGCTCATTTTGGCTAGCATTATTTTCTGGTTCATCAGGTTTAGGTTTTTTTAGTGCTTGCACAATTGAGCTCAGTGGTTGCTGATGTGCTTTATTAGCCGGCGTTTCAAATTTTTCAGCCTGCTCTTCTTTTCTTGCCGCCACACACTCGGCAATTTTTGTTTTTAATTCGCTTGGCATATCTTTAATTTCTTCCTTTTCAAGCGATTTAATTATTTTTTCTAATGTGTCAACATTGGGTTTATTATCACCTTCAATTGCCAATAATCTTTCAACAACTGGCCACTGTTTTTTTTCGACAGCAATGCTAAGAGCAAATCCTACTGTTGTTACATCAGGTGCAAGGCTGCGATCGCTAATATCCTTTTCACGATTATATTCTAGATTGCAAATAGCATTAACTGTATTTAACATACCTTCCTTAGCTGCAAAATATAATGCTGAATTAATTGAATTTCTACAATCGCTTCTTGTGCTGGAATGGAAGACGCCTTCAGCAGGTCCCATTACTTTGCCTGTTAATTTACCATTCATTAATGCTTCTGCTTGTTCAAGAATAAGCGGTAAGCGATTATATTTAATGGCAGTGCTGATAATATCTTGCAAATTGGCAGGGCTGATTGAGATTGGATTCTCAGCTAAATTCAATAGTTTTTTTATTGTAGAATCCGATGCGTTATCTCGAAACGCATCAAATATTAAACTGTAAAAATTCCAGCCGGGTAAGTCAGAATAATTTTTTGCTTTTTGAATCAGTGTATCAATAACGTTATCTGGAGCGTTAGAATTAACTGCTGAAGACAGCACGTTATAAAATTGTTTTGTTGTAAAACTAACGCCTTGAACAAGTGACTGCATTGTGATTAATTCACATGGTGAATTAAATAGCATGATGATGGGTTCCCATCTTTTTTCGTTTATGAGTTCGCGCAATACATTATTGTTAATTTCTGCTGATAATTGTGGTAAATACGTATGTTTATTTTGTTCGTTGCTTATGGGTCTTCCTGCTTTAATCCACCAATTTTTCATTTCATCAAAGCTGCTTTTTGGATTTTCTCGCAAATAGTCGAGGATTGTTTTCGGAGCTGTTTTTTCAGGTTTCAGCGTTGATTGTGCTGGGGCTGGTGCTTCTCTCCATCGTTGTGTGTCAGAAGTGGATTGAATGGTTTCATCAGCTGGCTTGTCTTTAATTAGCGGTTTATTTTGTCCTGTTAATGCATTAGCTGGATTAGAAACTGCTGCAAATGCATTTTCAGCAAATGTTAACGTTTGCTCTGAAAATGCTACGGTTTCCAATGCCATTTTATGTATTTTTTTTGCAGGGTGCTCCGAATTAAACCCACAAATGAAAAAAAGAGCAAGTTTAGTTTTCCAGCTTGTCAGTTCTTTTTTAGCAATTTGAATTTCTTTTTTTATTACCTGAATATTTTTTTTAGCGGAATTGATTTCATCACTTGAAAATGTTGTTTGCGTTGCGATTTTAAATAGCGTTGCACTCATTTCTTGCATCGGTTTAGTTATGTTTATGGTATTGAGTGAAGCCAGTGCTTTTTCTATTCTAGGATCGGCTTTTGCTAATGTGTCAACCATTTGATGCATTGTTGGATCGGTGATAGTGAGCTTGTCGTTTAATTCAGTTAGTGTGTTTGCCACTTTGCTTATCGCGCAAGCTGTTGATAGCATGCTTAATCGCGCAGTTGCAACGGATGATTCTGGGTTCTGGGGTTGAAAACTAACAATGCGCTTTTCTTTATCAAACAGAACAGCGGGGTTGTTGCTTTGATCTAGCGGAATAAAATTTTGTTCAGATAAAAAGTCATAAGCCTCTTGTGTGCTATTGATTATTAATTCATTTTCTGGCAAAACCAGGATTACTGACCCTGCGACCCTTTTTCCGACTTTTGTCACCCACTGCCTCATAAACCACCTCTTTGTAAAGTAGCAATGGGGAAAGTATAGACGAGATTTGGGCGTTTGCGGGTTTAATCATGATCGCAATGCTCGCCATGGACATGATGATCATTTTTGGGGAATTTAGCCAATTTTTCAATTCTCTTTTTAATGCGATCACGTTTTAAATGCGACAAATGATCGAGGAATATTTTTCCATCAAGATGGTCTAATTCATGTTGAATACATTTTGCCATAAAGCCATCAACCGCTAATTCGATATTTTTGCCATGGCGATCTTGCGCTTTTACTTTTATTTTTGCAGCGCGCGTTACGTTTTCATACACGCCACCGCTAACGGACATGCACCCTTCAGGTGATGTTTCTGTATCGATTTTTTCGATAATCTCAGCATTAACCAAACACAAAGGTTGATCTTTTTTCTCTGAAAAATCAATGACGGTAATATGTTTTGGTTTTTTAAAGTCTAATTGTGTGCACGCTAATGCAGCGCAATTTTCTGTAGCATAATGTGTTTCAAACATATCGTCGATCATTTGTTGTGTTTCATCGCCGAAATCCGACACCTTTTCAGCTTTCGTTTTTAAGCGGGGATCGGGGAATTGCAAAATTCTAACCATGGACATTTTTAAATTCTCACTGTCAATTTTGATGGATTGAAACTACCGAGGAGAGGACTCGAACCTCCATGGGGTTACCCCCACAAACACCTGAAGCTTGCGTGTCTACCAATTCCACCACCCCGGCCAGCGTGACAATTCTACTGAGTTGATACTAAAGCTTCAACCATTCGTGCGCAAATAAGGTCGTTTTTGCTCACGCCACCGGCTTCATGCGTTTGATATTGTACGATGACTTGGTTGTAGCTGACTTGTAAATCAGGATGGTGTTTTTCTTGATGCGCAATCCAGGCAACGGCATTCACAAATGCCATTACTTGATAATAACCTTTAAATATAAATGTTTTTTCAATTCGCTTTTTTTCAGCATTGTGTGACCAATCAGTCAGTTTTTTTAATTCAGCATTGAGTTGTGCATCCGATAATAAGGGCATGCCAATGTGGCAGCTTTCGCAGTGTTCAGTCATAAAATTCTCCGTGTGGTTTTCGCAAGAAACTAGCAATTAATGAAAGTCTCCTGCGCTTCATTATCATCAATATCCTTCAATTGCAGTAATAATGCGTCAGATTGCAATTCAAATAATTGCGCAAAATTCTCTAAAATAAAATAATTGGGTTGTATTGATTGGTAATCATAATCTGTGCGCAAAACTTTGGAAATATCGAAGGGAAAGCGTTGGGGTTTGTCAGATTCTAATGAAAATAAAGTTTCTGTATACGATGACAAAATGCCGCCACCCAAAATACGCAATCCATTTTTAGATTGTATTAATCCAAATTCAATAGTGTACCAAAATAATCGACTTAATATTTTTCGTTTTTTCCCACTGCATTTTAATGCCATTGCACCATACCACTGCATAAAATCAGCATACACCGGATTTAATAATAAAGGGCCGTGACCAAATAATTCGTGAAACACGTCGGGTTGTTGCAAATAATCTAATTCTTCAGGGACGCGAATAAAATTCGCAACGGGAAATTGCCTGTTTTTTAGCATCGTAAAAAATTCCGTGATTAAAACAGTACCGTGAACAGGAATCATTTCCCAGTTTGTTCTTTTTAATATTTTATTAACAGAAGCTAACTGCGGAACAGAATCTTCGGGTAATTGTAATGTGTTGAACCCGAGAAGATATTCATCGCAAGCGCGATTGATAATGGCTTTTTTTTGACGCGTAATTAAAGTATTCCAGGTTTTATTTTCTGTGTTTGTCCATTCAATCATGCCTTTTTCATCGGGCCATTTGGCAGTGTAGGTTGTCATTTTAGATTCCAGTTAATGGGCGTCCTGCCTGATTGAATTAATAATTTATTAACCTTGGAGAAATGACCACATCCCAAAAACCCACGATAAGCGGACAATGGTGAAGGATGGGGTGCTGTCAATATAGTATGTTTGTCTTGATCAATCAACAATGCTTTTTTTTGTGCGTGAGATCCCCACAACAGATAAATAATTTTTTCGGGATGCTGGTTGATTTGTTTGATAATAGTGTCTGTAAATTGTTGCCAGCCTATGTTGGCATGTGAGCCTGGTTTATTTTCTTCAACAGTTAAAACAGAATTTAATAATAAAACACCTTGTTTTGCCCAGGGTTTAAGACAGCCGTGAGTGGGTTTTACAATAGCACAATCGCTGTTTAATTCTTTAAAAATATTAATTAATGAAGGAGGTAGTGCAACGCCTTTGGGAACAGAGAATGAAAGTCCATGCGCCTGATTGGGATTGTGGTAAGGATCTTGTCCGATAATCACGACTTTTAAATTAGCAAAATCAGTGTAGTGAATAGCATTAAAAATGTTTTCCGTTGCAGGATAAATTTTTTTTCCAGCGTGTAGTTCGTTTTCCAGAAAATTAAAAATGGCTTGGAAATAAGGCTTTTCTTTCTCTTGTGAGAGCAGCGTTATCCAATCTATCATGTTTTCACGCTCTTACTCAATTGATCATCGTCATCGCATGTCCTAATCCTGCCCGATAAATGCGATGCTGTACTTCATCTGATTCCGCGACATTTTTTAAAGGTCCAATTTGTACGCGATATAGATAGTGTTGTCGATATTGATCATGTGTGATGCGAATAGTGCGATTTGTTAAGCGTTTTAAGCGATATTCTAAATTTTTAGCATTTCTTAAATTCGAGAATGCGCCCACTTGTAAAAATAATTCTGGACCTTGTTGTCGTTGTTGGCGATAGACGGGGTTTGTCCTGTGTTCTAGCGGATTGGGTACGTCGATACTCGTTACTTCAACGAGTGCTGTTCCGCGTCCTGCATAGCCTAGTTTTTTTGCAGCAACGTAGGATAAATCCATAATACGGTTTGCAGCAAATGGCCCGCGATCATTTACTTTGACAATGATTTGTTTGCCATTTTGTAAATTTGTTACGCGAACATAACAAGGGATAGGTAAATCAGGACTTGCTGCGGTCATACCTGTTAAGCTATATCTTTCGCGTGTTGACGTTAATTTTCCATCAAACTTGGTGCCATACCACGATGCAATACCGCGTTTGTCATAACCCCGTGCGGATTTTAAAACATGGTAACGTCTGCCATCGACAGTGTAATAATGGGGATTGCCATATTTACTTTTGGGTAAATAACGGGGGACGGGGCTGTGAATTTTGCTGACATCGATATAATAATTTGGCGCGCCATCACGAGAGGGACGGTGAACGCAACCGCCCACCATCAAAATGAAGCCAAAAATCGCCAAAATAAAAAAAAGTGAGCCGTGAGGGGGTTTGACGGGTTGGTTGGGCTGCATTAAGGAGTCCGTGTGTGATTAATCCATTTGATCTTTGATCATAACAAGATTTCCATTATGATAGCGAACTTGGGTGAGACTGCAAGTATAATCCTAGATTCGGCAGTTGAAACCTGCTGCGGAGGCTTAATCGTCTGAATATGCATTGAATTTTCAAAAAATTTCCTTCATCGTATGGTTGAATACGATTTCAGGAAATTTTTCAAAAATCCAACGCATCTTCATTAGCTTAAGCCTCCTCGCGACGGTTTCAACTGCCGAATCTAGGATAATGCTGATCTCTGCGCGTAGGAACCAACTTATGAAAAATTTTGACCTCATCTACGGCCTTCACGCCGTTAAAACAGTGGTAGAGACACGTCCTAAAGATATAGTTCAATTGCTATTGTCAGCGGACAGACATGATAAACGTTTAAATATAATCAAAGAGTTAGCGCAAAAACATAATGTTCCATGTGAAACAATATCCCATTCTGTGCTAGAAAAATGGGTGGGTGAAGGTGCGCGTCATCAAGGCGTCATCGCCAAATGTAAACCCTTGTCCGTCTGGACTGAAAAAATATTAATGGACTGTGTTGAAAATCGATCAACACCCATCGTGTTATTAATTTTAGATGGCGTGCAAGATCCGCATAATTTGGGTGCTTGTTTACGTTCAGCGAATGCTTTTGGCGTCACCGCTGTTATCGCACCTAAGGACCGTGCGGCAAGCATTACTGATGTTGTTAGAAAAGTAGCCTGCGGTGCCGCAGAACAAACGCCTTTTGTTGCTGTTGCAAATTTGCATCGCACCTTGTTGCAATTAAAAGAGCAGGGTATTTGGCTCGTGGGTTTGGATTCTGAGGCAGCGTTAGGCTTATCTCAAGTTGATTTAAAGGGCAATGTCGGTATCGTGATGGGCGGTGAAAGTGATGGCATGCGTAGATTAACCAAAGAAGCCTGTGATTATTTGGCGCAAATTCCCATGCAAGGTTCGGTTGAAAGTTTAAATGTATCCGTTGCAACCGGTGTGACATTGTATGAAGTGAGACGCCAGCGAAAATAATTTACCTCTTTTGAAAAAGGGGGTCGGTAATCTGCACGAAGTGCGGGTTACCAGGGGGATTCAAGTAAGGTAGCAGCGAAAATAATTTACCCCCTTTGAAAAAGGGGGTCGGTAATCTGCACGAAGTGCAGGTTACCGGGGGGATTTTTTCTCCGTAGCCCAATTAATACTCACAACCAATTCATTCGTGCTTTTTTCTTGTGTGCTTAACAATTCCTTTTCCATTTTATTAATTTTTTTAAAAATAGCGTGAAGTGTTTTTAATAAAGCGTCAATTTCTTTTTCACTGTGTGGTTGTTGTGTGCGGCTTAATGCGTTGTAGCTGACCAATACTGTTTTTAAGATAAAATACTGCTGAAAATCGAATGCTGATTTACTGAGTTTTGGCAGTGTGAGTTTCAAATTAATAAATAAATCCTCTAATTCAGCGATTGGCTGATTCATTGCAAAATCATTTGCTTCAGTGTCAGTCAGTGTCACATTGTGTTTTTTGAGTTCTTGAATAAGTGTTTCTGTGTTGTTTTGAATGAATGACTCCCATTGCGCATAATGTTCTTTTGTTAGTGAATCCAGTTTGTTACGTAATTCTTTTAAGGTTTCAACTTCAATGCTTTCTAATGATTTTTCAGGTAAATTAAAAATTGTATTTGTTGGTATCTCCGACTCTTTAAATAAATCGTCTTTTGAAATGACAATGGCGGTTACCACTTTTGAAATCTGTGCATAAGCTTGCAAATGCGTTTTAAAGAAATGTTGGAAGGGGCCATTGAACGCGTCGTTAACCTGTTTGTTTGTTAACGTCGGTAATTTCAGTCCGTTTGTTTCGCTGCTCGCTTGCACTGTATCCTTAATCCAAGTTGATTTTGCCTTTATACAATCCCCCATCACTATCCAATCGGCTAATAAATTTTTAGCGTAGGTACCGGTGAAATGTTTTTGGAGAGTAAGCATGGTGATATATCCTTATTAAGTATGAATAACAAAGTTTATCGCAACGATGATAATGTATAAAGTTCAGAATGACAGGAGGTTGATTCTATGGGAAGGATTTTATTCTGCATCGTGATGGGTTCAGCACTGGGAAGCTGTGTGGAATACCAGCAATCCACTTCTTATTATGGTAGTGGTTCTTATCATTGCTTTTACCAAAACAGGCGTACTTTAGCGGTTTATAAAACAATAGAGGCAGATAAATATCAATCCGTATTAACAGCAAAAAAAGACTGTCGAATGGCGGCTGTTAATGAAAATGATGAAACGCAATGTGAGTTCAAGGAATGTGTTTTCAAGTGATTATCTCAACTGCCATTGCTGTTGCTTCACCGCCGCCAATACACAATGCTGCAATCCCGCGCTTTTTATTATGTTGTTTGAGCGCATGAATTAAAGTCACTACAATGCGCGCACCGGATGCGCCAATCGGATGCCCTAAAACACAGGCGCCACCGTGAATATTCACTCTTTCAGGTGGAATTTTTAAGGCTTGCATTGCAGCGATTGTCACAACCGCAAACGCTTCGTTAATTTCAAATAAATCAATATCGTGTATCTTTAAATTAATTTTGAGTAATAATTTTTCAATGGCATTTATCGGTGCGGTTGGAAATTCAGTGGGTAATTTTGCAACTGTTGTATTTCCTAAAATTTTTGCCAAGGGTTTTAATTTATATTTTTGTGCTGTTGATAAACGCATTAATAATAATGCCGCAGCACCATCGGAAATACTGCTGGAATTGGCCGCTGTGATGGTGCCGTCTTTGATAAAAACCGGTTTTAAACGGGGAATTTTGTCGGGCATGGCTTTTTGAATGCCTTCGTCAATCGAGATTAATGTGGGTTCAACTTGCGCGAGGGCTCCTGCCCTCGCTTCTGAAATATCGACAGATACGATTTCTTCATCAAATAAGCCATTCTGTGTTGCAATTGAAGCGCGCTTTAATGATTCCAATGCAAAAGCATCTTGTTGTTCGCGGGTAATGTTAAATTTTGCAGCGCAACTTTCTGCGATTGCCCCCATGGATAAATGATTCTCATAGGCATTGGTTAATCCATCTAACAACATGTGGTCAGCCATTGTCTGAGTCCCCATGCGCAAACCCGTACGTGCGCCTTGCAGTAGAAAAGGCGCGCGTGACATGTTTTCCATGCCGCCAGCAATGATAATTTCTGCATGACCGGATTCAATTTCATGCGCTGCGCTCATAACAGCTTGCATGCCAGAGCCACACATTTTATTAATTGTCATGCACGGTGTTGTCACTGCTAATCCAGCAGCCAAAGCGGCTTGACGTGCGGGTGCTTGGCCCAAACCTGCGGATAAAACACAGCCCATGATCACTTGATCAATCTTGTCGGTCCTATTTCCTACAACTGCCGAAATAGCCTGTGCACCCAATTGCGGTGATGCTATATTCTTAAAAACACCGTTAAAATGACCGATCGGTGTGCGTTTTGCAGAAACAATGACGATAGGGTCCATAATTCATCCTTTACACAGATTACACAGAGTACATTTAAGAAAATGCTAAGAAATTGATGCTATATTAAAATTATGAAAGTTAACACTGAGAATTTGAGTATGCGAGCACAATTTGAGAAGTTTGATAATGCATTTAGGAATTTTCTTGATACAGTTCAGCGAAATAAACTCAATGCTGAGCATCTTGATTTTTACGATGCCTTGCTTGTGAATGTGATACTTATTCGTTTGAGTGCTGAAAAAAATAGCATCAACAGTGAACTGGTCAACAGTGCCATTGATGATTTGGCTGCCTTTGCACTGACGTATCCTGCTGTGGCTCAACAAAGTAAAAATATGGGTAATGCATTAAGCGCATTAAATCTGGAAATGAATAAAACGACTGCATTACAATCTCAGTTGTTTGCTACGGTTATTGAACCGCTCCCTATTGATTATGATAAGTTGAAGGAAAATAAAGGCCCACGCCATCGTTAATATAAATAAAGGATTATTATGCTGGATTTTTTGAGCACGCGTTTGTTACGTTGTCTGCCTCCTGAAGCTGCGCATGATACAGCGCAAAAATTAATTAATTTATTTTATCATTTTAATGCAAATATCCCGCAAAAACCCATTAAATTATTTGATTTGAATTTTCCCAATCCGGTTGGATTAGCGGCGGGTTGGGATAAAAACGCGGAGTGTTTTGATGCGCTGTTTCGCATGGGTTTTGGATTTGTCGAAGTTGGGACGGTGACACCCAATCCACAGGACGGTAATCCGAAACCCCGTTTATTCAGAATACCGCAAAAACAAGCTTTAATTAATCGTATGGGGTTTAATAATGCAGGTATTGATGCTTTGGTTTCAAGATTACAAATCAGAAAAGTACCGGGTATTTTGGGTGTGAATATCGGAAAAAATAAAGAGACGCCATTAAACAATGCGTTTGATGATTATCAAATTTGTTTGAAAGCGGTTTATCCCTATGCAGATTATATTGTTGTGAATATTTCTTCCCCTAACACGCTGGGCTTGCGTGAATTACAGTCTGAAAATTATTTACCGAATTTATTAAAAAGCCTGCAAAATACGAAAAAAAATGCAGCTGGCATATATCAACGTGATGTGCCACTGCTGGTGAAAACCACCGTGGATTTACCAGAAGAAAATTACCCCTCTTTTGTGCAAGCCTTAATGGATTATGAAATTGATGGTGTTGTCATTTCAAATACGACAGTGGATCATTCTTCGGTGTCAAATTATCGTGTATCAAATGAGGCGGGTGGGTTAAGCGGTGCGCCTTTACGAGAACGCACAACGCAGATGATTTGTAAAATAAGTGAAATTTCAGAGAAAAAATTGCCGATAATCGGTGTTGGTGGCATTATTTCAGGACAAGATGCCCTGGCGCATTGGCAAGCGGGTGCGCAACTGGTGCAAATTTTTACGGGCTTTGTTTATCGCGGGCCAAAATTAATTGATGAAATATTGCAAACAATACTTTAGGATAAGAAATAAGCGAACGCGCATCTCAGAACCCCGGGCGTTAGCGAGTGGAAATATACAGTTCGCGTAGCGACACTAAAAAGGAATTTACCCCATGAAAAAACTCTTAAAACGCATCCTCATGCTCACCCTCACATTCACACTTTCATCCGCCTTCGCTTTTTCTCATGGTATTTATATTACCGGATCAACCGCTGAACACATGAATAAGCTTCAGAATTTAATTAATCAATCTAAAAAATATGGTATTGATACTTTTGTTATTGATGTGGATAGTTCGAATAATAAGCGATTTGCGCAAAATGTGAAAAGCGTTGTAGCGCAGGGCATTCATTTTGTTGCACGCATTGTCATTTTTCCACATGGTGGAACACATCGACAAGTAACAGACAGAACAATCTGGGCGAAACGATTGGCTTTAGCAAAATATGCCATTGGTTTGGGTGCAAGCACGATTCAGTTAGATTACATTCGTTATCAAGCTGAAAATCCCCCTAATCCAGCCAAAGCAAAACAAATTTTAAAAGTAGTGCAGTATTTTAAAAATGAAACAGCGCCATATCATGTGAAGCTGCAAATGGATATTTTTGGTGTTGCCGCTTTAAAGCCAGCACACACGATAGGACAAGATGTTGGATTGTTAGCGACAGTGATTGATGCATTTTGCCCGATGGTTTATCCCTCTCATTATGAACCCTTTCGTCATCATGCTGTTCATCCTTACGAAACCGTTTTTCATTCGATTGCTGCATTAAAAAAACAATTGACGAATCATCCTAATGTGGGTGTGTTTGCTTTTATAGAAATATATAATTATCGTTTTTGGTTGTCTCCTAGTAAAAAAGCCGAATATATTTTGGCAGAAATGAAAGCGGCAACGGATGCGGGTGCAAATGGCTGGTATGTTTGGAGTGCAACTAATCATTACAGCCCGTTATTTCAATTTTTAGCGACGCATCCGAATGCGTGCCAATGTAAGAAGACGGTGTGACGGTATTGAGGTTTTTTTCAATATATTAGGTCGTTTTTCCATTGTTTGCATGGAGAAAATGTATGATTTCTGAAATCCGTTGTATTTTTTCTGAAAATTGTATTCTGGGTGAGTCGCCATTTTGGCACCCAAAAGAAAAAGTATTGTATTGGGTAGATATTCTCGGAAAAAAATTACACCGTTTAGATGTTAAAAATAATCATCATCAATTTTGGTTAATGCCAACAGATATCAGCTGTATGGCGCCCAATGAAGAGGGTGGAATTATCGCCGGGTTTAAAAATGGTGTAGCGCTTTTAAATCCGATTTCAAATAAAATAAATTATCTTGACACGCTTTCTGAAAAAGCGTCTGCAGAAAGTGTTTTTAATGATGGGCATTGTGATCGCCAAGGTCGTTTTTGGCTTGGTTCAAAAGCTGCTTTTGAAGTTGGCGCAAAAGATATTCTTGCCTTAGCCCCAACAGGTGAAGTTTATCGCTTCGGTGCTGATAAAAAATTAATAAAACAAGCAGGGGATTTTATTGTTACCAATGGCCTTGTTTTTAGCTTGGATTCAAAATACTTTTTCATTGCAAATTCCCCTAAACGCATTATTTATCGTTATGAGTTTGATAGTGAAACAGGCACAATTCACAATCCCATTGAATTTATAAAAGTGGCAGATGATGCGGGTGTGCCTGATGGCATGGCATTTGATTCCGAAGGCTATTTATGGAATTGTCATTTTAATGGTTGGCGTATAACGCGCTATACGCCAGATGGAAAAATTGACCGTGTTATAAAAACGCCGGTCGGTTATCCAACCAGTTGCTGTTTTGGTGGGCCAGATTTAAAAACATTATTTATTACATCAGCCAAAAGAGATGTAAGTGATGCGGAATTAAAAAATCAACCCTTGGCAGGTGCTTTGTTTGCAATTGATGTTGCAATTCCCGGTGTTGCGGAGCCTTGTTTTAGAGGAGTTAGAATATGAAAGCCATCGCTGTATTTCCCAAAGAAAAAAAAGTTCGTTTAATTGATCATCCTGAATCTAAAATTGTATCGCCAAAACAAGTAAAAATAAAAATAATTGATGTGGGTATTTGTGGAACAGATCGCGAAATTTGTGAATTTAAATATGGCGTAGCGCCGGAAGGATGTGATTATTTAATTTTGGGGCATGAATCCTTAGGGCAAGTAGTTGAAATTGGCAGCGCAGTTTCTACTTTAAAGCCAGGTGATTTGGTTGTAACAATGGTACGCAGGCCTTGTAATCACAAAACTTGTATTGCCTGTCAATCAGGACAGCCTGATTTTTGTTATACCGGTGATTTTAAAGAACGGGGTATTAATCAACTGCATGGTTTTATGACCGAATTTGTTGTCGATGAAGAAAAATATATGGTGCATGTCCCAACTCATTTATTAAACATAGGTGTTTTAACAGAACCTTTAACCATTGCCGAAAAATCCATGCGTGAAATTTATTTTATTCAAAAAAGATTGCCCTGGCACAATCCGCATTCTGCATTGGTTATTGGTGCCGGCCCCGTGGGTTTATTGGCAGCCTTGGTTTTTAATCGGTGTGAATTTGATGTAACCGTTTATTCTTTAGAAGCAGCAACCGATCCGCGCGCTAAAATTGCCGTTGCTTTGGGTGCACGGTATGTTTCAGCAAAAATAGACAATATTGAAAAATTAGCACAACAGATAACGGGTAATTTGGATGTTATTTTTGATGGATCAGGTGCATCAAAACTCGCATTTCAATTGGTTGATTTATTGGGGTATAATGGCGTTTTTGTTTGGACAGGTATTCCAGGTCGCAAAGAATCAATTGATATTAAGGCAGGGACGATGATGAAAAATATCGTGCTGAAAAATCAAAGTATCGTGGGTTCGGTTAATGCAGGACGAGGCGATTTTGAAAATGCCATTCAGCATCTCGATGCGCTATCTGATCGCTTGCAGCATTTCGAATATCCCTTAATTACACGTTATCCAACGGAATCTTTTGAAAAATTGTTGCTAGAAGCACCAACACCGGATATCTTTAAAAGTGTGCTGAGTATAAGCCCACTACAAAGCGCAAGTCAGAAGCCCGCATGAAGCGAGCGCTAAGTGCGTTGGTAGCTAGAAGCCCGCACATCAACTAGCGACAGATTTACTAAAACGAATGGAGTCTACATGAGAAAATCACCTCGCAGGGCAATAAAAAGAGAAATTACCCCTAGCTTTAACAAACCACTTCCAGAATACAAAATAAATTTTTTTGTTATTTTTATTGCCTCTATTGCAGCCATTGGCGGTATTTTATTTGGATTTGATACCGGCGTTATTTCAGGTGCAATTTTATTTATTAAACACCAATATCTTTTATCCTCATTTGAAAATGGGGTGGTTGTTTCTGCGTCACTCATTGGTGCTGTTTTGGGTTCTGCGACCAGTGGATGGAGTGCTGACTACTTTGGACGAAAACGATCATTGATGTTTGCATCGCTTATTTTTATGGCAGGTACATTGGGTTCTGCTTTTGCAATGAGTATTCCGCACTTAATTGAAAGTCGATTTGTTTTAGGATTTGCAATTGGGATCGCTTCATTTACCGCACCGCTTTTTATTTCAGAAATTGCACCGCCTCGCATGCGCGGTGCCTTGGTTTCCTTAAATCAACTGGCTGTAACAGTGGGTATTTTTGTTTCTTATTTTGTAAGAGTTTTCAAGCTCCTTTGATTTATTGTCGAAATCAGCCTCGAGGTTTGCCTTCTTTTTATCGGTGATTTTCCTGAATTCTTT
>MGXX01000067.1:61461-62629 GCA_001801515.1 Gammaproteobacteria bacterium RIFCSPHIGHO2_12_FULL_38_11 | reverse complement strand
ACTTTTCCCTCTTTGGTTTCCCAACGGCGCCATTGTTTGCCATACACGGGGCCTAAATCACCCTTCGCATCAGCCCATTCATTCCAAATGCTAACGCCATGATCATTTAAATATTTTATATTGGTGTCGCCATTTAAAAACCATAACAATTCGATGATGATGCTTTTTGTGTGACATTTTTTGGTGGTTAATAACGGAAAACCTTTTGACAAATCAAAACGCATTTCATGACTGAAAATGCGTTTTGTGCCAACACCGGTGCGATCAGCTGTCATCACGCCGGTGTCAATTACTTTTTGCAATAATTCTAAATAGGTTTGCATATATTCATCGTAAGATTACTTCGTCATACCTTGTGGATTTTGCATAGTTTGCATCGGCGGATTTTTTCCGTTTGGCATGTTTTGCATCGATGGATTTTTTCCATTTTGTTCTGGCTGCGTGATAATGGGTTTGCAACGCTCAGTAGGATGATCTGACACACGGCCTGTTTGAGATAAAACAGAAGCCAATAAAACAGCCCAACAAACCCAAATCAATGTCATGGGGTGTGGGAAATGGTGTTGTCTAACAAAGAAATGGATAACACCCACTAGAATCGCAATGACAACTGGAATTAACAATAATGCTAACACTGATTGAACTACTTCACCCACTGCATTTAACGAAAAAATAACACCCAATCCTTTCGCCAATTGCGCATGTATATACATCAGAAATTGCAAAGCCTGCATTAATTCTGTTTGAAAAAATATAGCCGCAACCGATAACGCAATCAATAAAATTACATGTTTGTATATCATATCTTTTACTTCCTTTTATAAATAAAAACCAAAGCAATCATACCAGCGATAATCATGGGAAACGACAAAATTTGTCCCATGGTCACCCATCCCCATAACAAATAACCATATTGCGGATCCGGCTGCCTGAAAAATTCACAAAAAAAACGAAAACACCCGTATCCTAATAAAAAAAGCGCTGAGACTGCAAATCTTGGCCGCGGTTTCGCAGAAAAAAACCATAAAATTAGAAATAATGTCACGCCTTCCAATAAAAATTCATAAATCTCGGAGGGGTGTCGTGGCAGTGGACCTGCATGCGGATAAATCATTCCCCAGGGAACCGTTGTTACTCTGCCCCATAATTCACCATTAATAAAATTCCC
>MGXX01000067.1:52196-61417 GCA_001801515.1 Gammaproteobacteria bacterium RIFCSPHIGHO2_12_FULL_38_11 | reverse complement strand
CACCGTGAAATGACATGCCACCATCCCAAACTTTGAACAGACTCAAGGGATGTGTAAGCAATCGCGGTAAATCATAAAAAACCATGTAACCTATGCGTCCACCCAATACCACGCCTAATGCGGCATAAAAAATTAAATCAGTCACCTGATCTTTCGTAAACCCAGCGGATTTTGCGCGATACATCGCTAACAGCCATGCACCGACAAAACCAAGCAAGTACATTAATCCATACCAATGCACTTTAATAGGGCCAAGCGTAATTGCTACAGGATTAATATGTGAAGGATAATAAAACATTTATAATTTTGCCTTTCTGGTTGATTCTGTTATAGCTTGTATTGCCAGCCGATTAACTTGATTGTTTGCGTAACGAAACCGAGGGGCATGTGGATAATGTAAAATTGCTTGTTCGTGATGCCACTGGCCCAATTTATTTTTTATCTCCTCAATCAAAATAGCGTTATTAATGTTAGCAAGTCCCTCGTTATATTTTTGATAAAAAAGATCGCCAACATGTGATTTAAATTCATTTTCCAATTGTTTATTTTCTAATCGCATGCCTGAAAGTTTGAACACTTCTTCAATTAATATGTTTGTTTTTATTTTATCTTTTTCATTCCAGGTCATATATACTCCTTTTGGGCGCCACTTGTAAAAGTTAATTCATGCACGCTTCCGTGACACCAAACCCCGCTCCCCAACTCCATCTTTATAGCAACATCTTTGCGCTAACACAAAATAAAAACACTGCAAAAAAAAATTTTAATTTTCGCGCAGAAATACAATGCGATAATTTTGCACCCAATGGCGCAACAAAAACACCACCCATGCCAAGACCTAACCATGCTGGCCAATAAACATAACCTGTGCTCCAATGCGGCAATCCAACAGCATGCATGCCAGTCAGGATAAAAGTGACTGCACCTAACACAGACACTGTCACAGCAATCGCAACAGACACCACAACAGCCGTATGCATTAACACACCGCGATACGTTAAAAATGGCACGGAAAATGCGCTACCTGCAATACCTAACATGCCTGATTGCACACCAACAAATCCACCAGCTAACGACATCCCAATCAATCCAGGTAAATTTTCACATTGTTTCTTTTTTCTTTCATGCAATAATGTTAAGGCCATGACAAAAACAAAAACACCAAAAATAATTTGTAAATTATGCGAACGAATATAATGTGCTAAAACACCGCCAGTAATAACGCCAATTATAATACCAGGTGCCATTTTTTTATAAATCGGATAAAAAGGTACATTATGCTTCATATGTGAAGTTAATGATCGAAGTGCCACTGGTATCATCGCTGCTAATGAAGTACCCACAGCAACATGCATCACAATTTTCGGGTTCATTGATTCCCATTGAAATAAAAAAATCAATCCGGGGACCATGATTAATCCACCGCCTGCACCTAACACACCCGATAAAAATCCTGCGCCAATTCCGAGTGCTAAATACATTGCCAATACAAATAATAAATTGTCGAAGTGCATGAAATTTCCTTATTACAGAGTAGAATTATACTGATATAAAACAAGTAATCAACGTTCCGATAACTGATCTCGGATAACACACTCAAACTCTTCTAATGCTTGCCGATAAACATGCCGTTTAAAAAAAATAACTTGTTTCAATGGAAACCAATAATCAACCCATTTCCACTGATCAAATTCAGGATAGGGGCAGCCATCGAGTTTAACAGTAGCATCTTCACTTGTTAACCGTAGCAAAAACCATTTTTGTTTTTGACCGATGCAGCGTTGCGAATCTGAATTGCGATCACTTCTTTGAAAACGCTGCGGTAAATAATATCGCAACCATCCACGTGATTCGGCTAATAATTTTACATTATGTGAATCAAGCCCCAATTCTTCTTTTAATTCACGATACATGGCATCGATGGTTGTTTCGTTGTTATTAATGCCACCCTGTGGAAATTGCCACGCAGCTTGATTGCCAAATCGTCGTGCCCACAATAACTCGCCCTTATTGTTAGTAACAATAATACCCACGTTTGCCCGAAAGCCTTCTTTATCTATCACATTTACCTCGTATTAGTGACAGTGACTGTGCTCACACAAATATTCGTGAATATTACCACGCCCCCACTGTTTACCGACACTATTAACTGACACTGTTTTATTTCCACAACTTACCCACAGGTTATTCTCTTGTATTTTTATCAAAAACACATTATCTTGTGTTTTGTACTGAAAAATTAACTACATCTTGTGTTATGGAGAATTCAAATGGAAGCACAAACAAGCCAAACAATCAATACATCGATTCACATCAAGGATCTCGATTTACTGTCGATGTACCCCGGACAACTACGCGTGATCAATCGTCAAGGCACATCAGACGCCTATGACGATAGCCGCATCAACGTTGCCATTAAAAAAGCATTTATCGCCGTTGAAGGTGATAACGCCAGCAATTCTGAACGCATTCAAGAAATTGCACATCGGCTTACGAAAGCCATTACACAACGCTGCAAAAAACGCTGGCCAGCAGGCGGCACCATTCACATCGAATCAATACAAGACTTGGTTGAATTAGAGTTAATGCGCGCCGAAGAACACCAAGTCGCGCGTTCCTACGTTTTATATCGCGAAAAAAGACGCGAAGCACGCGCCATATTATCAACGCAAGCCGAAGAAAAACCAATTCATGTTATTTTAGAAGATGGCAGCAAAACCAAATTAGACATGCATATGCTCAGTAGCTTAGCGATTGATGCATGCCAAAATTTAAATGATGTCAGTCCAACCAAGGTCATTGAAGACGCACGCAAAAATTTATTCGACGGCGTTGCAATTAAAGATGTTTACAAATCATTGGTAATGAGCGCACGTACACTGGTTGAAATTGAACCGAATTATTCATACGTAACAGCCCGTTTATTATTACAAGATATTTATCGCGAAGCGATGGATACACTGGAAATCACCTATGATTTGACACAGCAAACAATGGCGGCACTTTATCCAAAAGCCTTTAAAGCATTTATTCAAAAAGGAATTGAAACAGAACTACTCAATCCTAATTTAAATGAATTTGATTTAGCAAAATTAAGCAAAGCGATTGATGCAACACGTGATTTACAATTCACGTATTTGAGTATGCAAACATTATATGATCGCTATTTTATTCACTATCAAGAAAAACGCATTGAATTGCCACAAGTATTTTTTATGCGTGTCGCAATGGGATTAGCACACTGTGAAGGCGAGCAAAAAAACGAACGCGCCATTGAGTTTTACCGTTTACTATCCAGTTTTGATTACATGTCATCCACGCCAACATTATTTAATTCCGGCACAATGCGTCCACAATTATCGAGTTGCTATTTAACAACGGTTCCTGACGATTTAGACGGTATTTACGGCGCATTGAAAGACAACGCTTTATTATCAAAATTTGCAGGCGGCTTAGGAAATGACTGGACACCAGTCAGGGCAATGGGCGCTTACATCAAAGGCACCAACGGTAAATCATCTGGTGTTGTCCCCTTTTTAAATGTTGCTAATGCAACAGCAGTAGCGGTAAATCAAGGCGGAAAACGCAAAGGAGCGGTGTGTGCTTACCTGGAAACCTGGCATATGGATATCGAAGAATTTTTAGAATTGCGAAAAAACACCGGCGATGAACGGCGTCGCACACACGATATGAATACAGCAAATTGGATTCCCGATTTATTTATGAAGCGGGTTTTCAACAAAGAAGACTGGACTCTGTTTTCACCCCATGAAGCAAAAGAATTGCATGATTTATTTGGCGAAGCATTTGAAAAAAAATATAGTGAATATGAAGCAAAAGCAAAACGCAATGAAGTGCGCTCTAAAACAGTTTCCGCACTCACATTGTGGCGCAAAATGTTAACCATGTTATTTGAAACAGGTCACCCATGGTTTACATTTAAAGATCCTTGCAATATTCGCTCACCGCAACAACACACTGGCGTGATTCACAGCTCGAATTTATGCACGGAAATTACGTTAAATACCAAAGCCAATGAAGAAATTGCCGTTTGTAATTTGGGTAGTGTGAACTTAGTGAATCACATGAAAAACGGAGAGCTCGATTCAGAAAAACTACAAAAAACTGTTACAACCGCTATTCGCATGTTAGACAACGTAATAGATATTAATTATTACAGTGTATTTTCTGCAAAAAACTCAAACGTTAAACACCGTCCAATTGGGCTGGGTTTAATGGGTTTTCAAGATGCCTTGTATTTGAAAGAAATTCCTTACGCATCATTAGCTGCAATTGAGTTTGCTGATCGCTCAATGGAGTTAATTAGCTATTATGCGATTAAGGCATCCAGTGATTTGGCTGCTGAGCGTGGTACGTATGAATCCTATAAGGGTTCGCTATGGGATCAAGGTATTTTACCGATCGATTCAATTGAATTATTGCGTAAAACACGCGAAGGTTTTTTATTCGAACAAAATACAGAAACCACATTAGATTGGGATTCATTGCGCAACCTCATTAAAAAACAAGGAATGCGTAATTCCAATACGATGGCGATTGCACCAACAGCCACGATTTCCAATATTTGCGGCGTATCACAATCCATTGAACCGACTTATCAAAATTTATATGTGAAATCAAATTTATCGGGAGAGTTTACAGTTGCGAATCCTTATCTTGTTGCTGATTTAAAGAAACGAGGCTTGTGGGATCAAGTCATGATCCATGATTTAAAATACTATAACGGCAGCTTAAGTATGATTGACCGTATTCCACAAGATTTAAAAACAAAATACGCAACATCGTTTGAAGTGGATCCGTCCTGGTTGGTTGAAGCCGCTTCTCGGCGTCAAAAATGGATTGATCAAGCACAGTCACTAAATTTATATATGGCTGAGCCATCCGGTAAAAAACTAGATGCACTCTATCGCATGGCGTGGACGCGTGGATTAAAAACAACGTATTATTTACGGGCCTTAGGCGCAACAAGCACTGAAAAATCAACGATCAGTGATACAAAATTAAATGCCGTTTCTGTAGAGACGCGATTTATTGCGTCTGAACCAAAAGCATGCTCGATTGATAATCCGGATTGTGAGGCGTGCCAATAAATCCCCCCGGTATCGCTGCCGCGATACCGCCCCCCCCTTTTTCAACAGGGGTGAAAATAATAACAGGAGCAACAAAATGTCAGAAACAACCACACTCGAAAGAATCACCGGTCTTGAACAAATCGAAATGAACGCTGCGCGCATTCAAGTTGACGATAAAAAAATTATTAATTGTAGGGCTGATTTAAATCAACTCGTCCCTTTTAAATATAAATGGGCATGGGATAAATATTTAGCGGCTTGCGCTAATCACTGGATGCCAAATGAAATTAACATGGCAGCTGACGTTGCCCTTTGGAAAGATCCCAATGGTTTAACAGATGATGAACGCATTATTATCAAACGCAGTTTAGGATTTTTTGCAACCGCGGATTCTTTGGTTGCAAACAATCTTGTTTTGGCGGTTTATAGACACATTACCAATCCTGAATGTCGCCAATATTTATTGCGTCAAGCATTTGAAGAAGCGCTGCATACACATTCTTATCAGCACATTATTGAGAGCTTGGGCTTAGATGAAGCTGAAGTATTTAACATGTATCGCGAAGTACCATCCGTTGCTAGAAAAGCATCATGGGCATTACCTTTCACACAAAGTTTATGTGACCCTGATTTTCATACAGGCACATTAGAAAACAATCAACGTTTGGTGCGTGATTTAATTGCATTTTACGTTGTTTTTGAATCTATCTTTTTCTATGTTGGTTTTACGCAAATTTTAGCGATGGGGCGACGTGGAAAAATGACAGGGACATCCGAACAATTTCAATATATTTTGCGCGATGAATCGATGCATGCCAATTTTGGTATTGATGTCATTAATCAAATTAAAATTGAGAATCCTTCAATATGGACACCTGCTTTTCAACAACAAGCCATCAATATGATTCGTGAAGGCGTTGACTTTGAAGTAACTTATGCGCGCGACACGATGCCGCGTGGTATTTTGGGATTAAATGCTGATATGTTTCAAGAATATTTGCACTACATCGCTAATCGCCGTTGTGCGCAATTGGGTTTACAAGAACAATACGCGGGTGCTGAAAATCCATTTCCTTGGATGAGTGAAATGATGGATTTAAATAAAGAGAAAAACTTTTTTGAAACCCGTGTTATTGAATATCAAACCGGCGGTGCGTTGAATTGGGAGTAACAGATCAGCTCAGAACCCCGAGCGTCAGCGAGTGGAAGCTACAAGGCAAAATAAGCAAAATTCAATCTGAAATTTCTACTGCGTTCTTCGTAGCTTCCACTCGCTGACGCTCTGGGTTCTGAACAAAAAAAAGCTGCGAGCACTTTCATCCTCGCAGCTTTTTGAAATAACACAGATCTTATGATGCAAAAACGTACGAAGCACCAATCGAACCCGTTGTAAATACAGCATTACCCGTACTCTTGCTAACAAAGCGCTGATAGCTGTAAGGTGAAATCTTAAACGACAATAACAATTGTGGCATGGGTTGATAGTCAAGACCCACAAAAGCACCCACTGAGTAAGGATCAGTGCGAGTAGCACTTGTGTTGCTGATAACACCGTAGTTACCTAACGCACCATATGTAAAATACAATGAATGCATTATCGCATGTCTCAAGCCGAGGTATCCACGTAAATCCCAAACGTTTACTTCATTACCCGTTGCAGGCTGCACGCTGCCATAACCAAGACCAAAATTTGCCAAAAAGTCTTCATTAACGTAACCAAACATAAGCGCATAATTCGTATTGCCTGCGCCATAGGTTCCAGCATCCATGCCCAACGTAAATCCTGAATTATCAACAGGTGCTGGTGCAGCTTCCATTGTTGGACCACCTGCAAATGCAGCAGCACAGAACGCTGTCGTTACTAAAGCAGTTGAAACAACCCCCAATAATCTTTTCCCTAACATTTGTATCTCCCTTTTAATATTAAATTAAATGATAGCGCTTAAAGATTATCGTACATTACGGCAAACTACAAGTATTGTAAGCCTATTCAAATAGTTGCAGGGCCAGGTAAAATATCTGGGATCGTGGATCGTGCGCGAAGTAATAAAGGCAAAAAATTAAATGCGTTGTCTTTTTTTTGAAATACATTACAATTTCGAATAACTGGAGAATAACAATGCCCCTATACGAATACCACTGTACAAACTGTAATGAATCTACTGAATTACTACAAAAACTGTCAGATGAACCTAAAAAAATTTGCCCGCATTGCCATCAGGCTAGCTTAGTAAAACAAATTTCCTCAACCCATTTTCAGTTAAAGGGTAACGGTTGGTATGTTACCGACTTTAAAAGCAAACCAAAATCGCCTGAGACAACAACAACACCAAAAGCTGAAGCATCGACACCAACCCCACCGCCCACCCAAAAAGAATAACCCTTCTATTGCAGATCAACTTGACTGTGGTTAACATGGCGGATTCATATCTTAAAAATGGTTAAAAACATGCGAAAACAATCAGCCTCGGAAATTAACAAAACACACATTGATCAGCCCGTCACATTATGCGGCTGGGTTCACCGTCGTCGAGATCATGGTGGCTTAATTTTTATTGACCTACGAGATCGCAACAACATCGTTCAAATTGTTTGTGATCCCAAAAATAAAGACACTTTCACCAACGCTGAAAAATTACGCAATGAATTTGTCATTCGTATTACGGGGACTGTTCGCACGCGTCCTGAAGGCACAATTAACAAAGAAATTCCTTCTGGTGAAGTTGAGATAGACGCTTCCACCATTGAAATTTTAAATACTGCAGAACCATTACCATTTAATATCGACGATTATCAAGAAATAGGTGAAGAAGTTCGATTAAAATACCGTTACCTTGATTTACGTCGAAAAGAAAATCAAGCACGCTTAAAAAAACGTGCGGAAATTATTCGTTTTATTCGTCATTTCCTAGATGCAAAAAATTTTACAGATATTGAAACACCGGTATTAACAAAAACAACACCCGAAGGCGCGCGTGATTATTTGGTTCCCAGCCGTAATCAGCCAGGAAAATTTTATGCACTGCCACAGTCACCACAAATTTTTAAGCAATTGCTAATGATCGCAGGATTTGATCGCTATTATCAAATCGTAAAATGCTTTCGTGATGAAGATTTACGTGCTGATCGTCAACCTGAATTTACACAGCTCGATATGGAAATGGCATTTGTTGATGAAAACGATGTGCAAAATCTCACGGAAAATATGATTCGTGAATTATTTAAAGCTGTCTTAAACGTAGATTTAGCGCCATTTCCGCGCATGCCTTTTTCTGAAGCGATGCAACGGTTTGGTTCGGACAAACCCGATATGCGTAATCCATTAGAATTGGTTGATATCGATGACTTAATGAAAACCGTTGAATTTAAGGTGTTTCATGGCCCTGCCAATGATATCGACGGACGTGTAACGGTTCTGCGTTTGCCAAAAGGCGCAGAATTATCACGCAAACAAATTGACGATTATACCCAGTTTGTCGCTATTTATGGTGCAAAAGGATTAGCGTATATCAAAATAACAAGCGAGGGCTTGCAATCCCCCATTTTAAAATTCATTCCCGAAAACACAGTTGCAGAAATTATTAAACGCACTGAAGCTGAAACAGGTGATATTTTATTTTTTGGTGCGGATAAATCAAAAATTGTCTCTGAAGCATTAGGCGCATTACGCGATAAATTAGGTAAAGATTTAAATTTATATACCTGTCAATGGGCACCACTGTGGGTGACAGATTTTCCTATGTACCAGCTCGATAAAGAAGGGAAGTGGGAACCACTACATCACCCCTTCACAGCCCCGACAGAATCGAATATTGAAAAGTTACGCGCTAATCCAGGCAATTCCAATTCACGCGCGTATGACATGGTTTTAAATGGTTATGAAATCGGTGGTGGATCAATCCGCATTCACCGTCATGACATGCAATTAACCTGTCTTTCTATTTTAGGAATCAAAGAAATCGAGGCCAATGCAAAGTTTGGGCATTTATTATCGGCATTAAAATTTGGTGCACCGCCACATGGTGGCATTGCGTTTGGCGTAGACCGAATTGCCATGTTAATGACAGACACAGCGAATATTCGTGACGTCATTGCCTTTCCGAAAACACAAACGGCAAGTTGTCCATT
>MGXX01000067.1:22392-52188 GCA_001801515.1 Gammaproteobacteria bacterium RIFCSPHIGHO2_12_FULL_38_11 | reverse complement strand
TAAAACTATAAAATAGCACGTGGGCGGAAACCATGCGTGTGATCCCTGCAATATAAATAAGAGAAAGAATATGGCCGGCCATTCCAAGTGGAGCAACATCCAACACCGCAAAGGCGCACAAGATGCAAAACGCGGAAAAATGTTTACAAAATTAATTCGTGAAATCACAACCGCTGCCCGCATGGGTGGCGCTGATGAAGGTAGTAATTCACGCTTGCGTTTAGCTGTACAAAAAGCATTAATTCAAAATATGACACGCGATACGATTAATCGCGCGATTAAACGCGGCGCCGGCGCTGAAGATGCTATCGCCATGATGGAATGTGTTTATGAAGGATATGGCCCCGGTGGCGTTGCAGTCATGGTGGAATGTTTAACCGATAATAAAAATAGAACTGCATCCGATGTACGTCATGCCTTTACAAAATACGGTAATTTTGGCACTTCAGGCTCTGTTGCTTTTTTATTTACAAAATTAGGATTTATTCAATTTCCAACCGGCGCGGATGAAGAAAAAATATTTGAAGTGGCGCTTGAAGCAGGCGCTGATGATGTTGTTGTGAATGATGATAAAAGTATTGATGTCATTAGCTCACCCGATAACTTCGACACTGTGAAAAACGCCTTAACAGAAGCGAATTTAAAATTTTCACAAGCTGAAATCACCATGTTGCCATCAACACAAGCAAAATTAGAAGACATTGAACAAGTAAAGCAAATGATTAAATTAACGGAAATGCTCGAAGACTTGGATGACGTGCAAAATGTTTATTCCAATGCGGATATCTCAGAAGAAATTTTGGGGAAACTATGAATTTATTAACCGCCTTCGGATTATTTTCAGTTATCTCAATGCTAATTTTTTATTCGCTCGAAGAAAAGCATCATTTATTTATTTTGGCTTTTTCATTTTCATGTATTCTAGGTTCTATTTATGGGTTTTTACAGGGTGCATGGCCATTTGGCTGCGTTGAAATTGTATGGACGATTGTGGTGTTTCGGAAGTGGTGGTATGCATGGCGAAGTCCATCACAACAATGATTTCAACAATTTTTTACTTAATTGCATTTCTTCTATAATAAAACACACAAAAGGTTTTATATCTGAAGTGGTATGCACTGCCTCAAGCGCATTGATATATTCATTGCGTCGCTTCACCTGCACTATACTCCAAGGATAGCCGCCCGAAGCCAACATGGTATTTAAAATAAACCGCGCAATTCGACCATTACCATCCATATAGGGATGAATAAATACAAAAATATAATGGCCCAATATCGCGCGAACGGCAGCGGACTCTTCTTTCCTTAAACAATTAAAAAACGTTTCCATTGAATCTAGTACGGCCTCAAATGGCGGCGGAGAATGACGTGAATTTCGAATAAATACACGATCGCGACGAAATCCAAACAACGTCTCTCGAGAAATTATTTCAGCCTGAACGGAAGGTGAAAATAAATTTTGATACCAAGCTGACAAATCATCTTCAACACATTCACCGGGTGAATTTCCTTTTAATATTTTTTTCAATGTTTGTTTGACAGCTTGAAATGCTTCGTAATACCCTCGAGCAGCCAATGCATTGCGCTCTTTTGCATCTTCTGGATGAAGACTGGGGTTCCAAGATTTTTTTTGTACCCTCATAATTAATTCTTCGCTAACCTGATAACCTTCAATCGACAATGAGTTGTAAGCGTCATACACATACAATTCTCCAACCTGCCTTAAATATTCTTTTGGATTTTTCGGCAGTCCAATTTCTTTTGGGAAAAGTTTAATAATAGGGTTTCGAAATTTATTCCACAACAATTCAATCCGCGCCGCATAAGGCGAGGGCGAACGAAATCGAGTAGCGATTAAATTCGGTGACGTTTTTTCAAACGGATTTTTTGGGTAAATCTGCATTCCTACTAAATCCAGCTGTCTTTTTATATTGCCGGCTTCTTTTTCTAAGCCGAAAAAAAGATAACTACCAATAATCCTCTCAGCCGCACTTTGAAATTCATTTTCTACAATAATACGTGTCAAATCGGCTGGGTCTCGTATTGAGCGCAAGGCAATTTCAATGTTATCACTCAATTTTCGATAATAAGTTGGCGACACTTTGCAAAGTGCAAGCGGCAAGGACATGACCTGTAATCCTTGAATTATCTCTTTTTGTTTTGGGAGATTTTTCAAATCGGGATAAATAAGCAATGATGTGTCAAAAGGAAGTTGTTGCACAGTACCGCCTTCTTTCACGATAACCACCACTTGTTTTGGTGTCACAGAATTGCCAATATGCAATTCAAGAGAAGCTTCAGCGGATAAGCAATAATCCGTACCAAATCGCTCTTGTAAATAAACACGCAGGAAATCCCAAAAATTAGCGTACCATGATGCAGAATCTCCAGGATGAATGTCAGGTCTTGTGAGTAAATACCAACCTTGCACAATGTCTCGAAGCCAACCCGTTTTCATCAACAGTTCTCGATCTTGGCGACTCATTTCGCTAGCCATAACAATCATGGCATCATGCTTGTCAGCCATTGCTTTAACACGTTTCAACGCATTGACTGTTTTTTTCGGGGTAATCATAATTTACTCTGAAAGTTTGTTTTAAATTACTCTGAGTTAATGTTACTAATTACACTGTTTTTATGCAACCGATTACGCTTATTTTCTGCTGCTGTATTGCAAATTTATTCTATTGAGGTGCTTTTACTGCATCTTCTGTAATCTTGATAACCTGGTTTTTTAAATCGAATTGAGTCATCATCGTTTTACTCCAACAGATTCATTCGCAATAACTATAGTACAAAAAAAGGTAATTTCAGAGATTAAAAGGACAAAGCATGACGCTCATCATGGGAATAGACCCCGGCTCCCTTCACACCGGTTTCGGCATTATCAAAAGTGAAAAACAAAATTTAACACATATTGCTCATGGTACAATCAACACAAAAGGCAATTCTATGCCTAAACGATTACTTCATATTTACCACGAATTACGCGACATTATTGCAACACACAAACCCGATACTGCCGCAATCGAAGAAGTATTTATGCAAGTGAATGTAAAGTCTGCTTTGAAATTAGGGCAAGCACGTGGCGTTGCATTGGTAGCGCTTGCGGGTTTCGCATTACCGATTGCAGAATATAGTCCCCGCGTCATTAAAAAATTTGCGTCAGGATATGGCGCCGCATCCAAAGAACAAATGCAATTTATGGTGCGCACACAATTAAAATTATCAGTTAATCCTCAAGCCGACGCAGCCGATGCGCTGGCGATTGCGATTTGTCATGCGTGTCATCACTCAATTCAAATCTTGCCAAAATCGTAATGCAGCATTTATTTTTTTCAATTGATCTATTGTCAACTCACCAATTTTTTCTCGTAATTTAACCCGTTTTTGACTGGTTATTTTATCAACCATTACTTGAGATGTTTGTTTTAAACCACTTTGTTTACCGGGTAAAATTGATATGCGAAATAATGATGCATCAATTAAATGCGTGGTCAATGGACACAACGTAATACTCTCATGCGTTTCATTAACAATATCAGTTTGCACCACCACAGCAGGCCTGGGTTTACCATAATCACCTTGCAATGCACATAAAATAATATCACCTCGTCGTATCATTATTCCCACCCTGTTGTATCTGTGTCGTCTTCCCACGATGCCATTTCATTCGCATTATCTTCTTTTGAGGCTAATATTGATTGCCTACGCGCTTCCATTGCCAACTCATCGAAATGGAGCTGTGATAAATAGGCTTCTAATGCACGCACAATAATCCAATTTTTACCACGATGGAGTGTATGCGCTGCTGTTTCAAGCTGATCACGTAATATAGGAGACAGCCGTACACTAGTTGTAATATTATGTGCCATGGTTACCTCACTAGATTATTATATCTGTAACACATTGTGTTGCAATTATAGTGCAAAAAAGTGATATGATCAAACAGATTAAAATAGATTGTAAAACAAGGAATTATACATGATCACTCATTTAATCGGAAAATTAACCGACAAAAAACCGCCTTTATTAACCATCGATGTGAATGGCGTCGGCTATGAAATTCATGCACCGATGAGCACGTTTTATCAATTACCCGAGGTTGGCAATAACCTCACCTTGCTCACGCATTTGGTTATCCGCGAAGATGCCCATTTATTATTTGGATTTTCACAAGAACAAGAACGAAAATTATTTCGCGCCTTAATTAAAGTGAATGGGGTTGGTCCAAAATTAGCATTAACTATTTTATCTGGAATGGAAACAGAACACTTTGTGCAATGCATACAATCACAAAATGCCAATAGTTTGACAAATATTCCTGGCGTTGGAAAAAAAACAGCGGAACGATTAATGATTGAAATGCGCGATGCATTAGCACATTGGGGATTGAATATTAATGCTGAATCAATTTCGCAAACAGACTTATTAAACCCAAACCAAGTAATGCAAGATGCGATCAGCGTGCTGACTGCGTTAGGATATAAACCCTCTGACGCAAAAAATGCGATTTCCAAAGTACATCACCCGGATCATAATAACGAACAATTAATTCGATTGGCGCTACAGCAAATGATTTCCAAATAAAAGGACCAGCATGACAGACATGATTGAGGAACGTTTAATTGACGCAGAAATGATTTCTGATTTAGAAATTTCTTTGGATCAATCCATTCGTCCAAAAAAATTAATAGATTACACTGGACAAACACCTGTTTGCACACAAATGGCATTATTTATTACAGCAGCGCTTCAACGGCGCGAAGCACTCGATCACGTTTTAATTTTTGGACCACCTGGTTTGGGAAAAACAACATTGGCAAACATTATTGCGAATGAATTAGGCGCCAATTTAAAACAAACATCAGCGCCCGTGTTGGAAAAAAAAGGCGATTTGGCGGCACTTTTAACAAGTTTGGAAGCACATGATGTTTTATTTATTGATGAAATTCATCGACTCAGTCCCGCCATTGAAGAAATTCTCTATCCTGCAATGGAAGATTATCAACTTGATTTAATGATGGGCGAAGGTCCAGGCGCACGCTCCATTCGCATGAATCTGCCGCCATTTACCTTGATTGGCGCAACAACACGCGCAGGATCTTTAACCTCCCCACTTCGCGATCGGTTTGGCATTGTCGCGCATTTAGAGTTTTATAAAGTTGATGAACTAAAACAAATTATTTTACGTGCCGCAAAAATATTAAATACAGCAATTGATTTAGGGGGAGCCGAAGAAATAGCAAAACGTTCTCGCGGAACACCACGCATTGCCAATCGTTTATTACGACGCGTGCGCGATTTTGCACAAGTACAGGCGTCAGGTCATATCACACAATCGGTTGCAAAAGCAGCACTGGATATGTTGCATGTTGATGCCAAAGGATTTGACGTGATGGATAGAAAATATTTAACAAGCTTAATTCTATCATTTGACGGTGGGCCTGCTGGCATTGAAAGTATTGCTGCTGCCATTGCCGAAGAACGCAGTACGATTGAAGATGTTATCGAACCTTTTTTAATTCAAGAGGGTTTTGTAAAACGGACAGCGCGTGGCAGACAAGCAACAGATTTGGCGTATCAACATTTAGGAATCAATAATCAGTAACCGGTTATTTAAAATTAAAATACTGGTATGATAGTATAAATTTTTTATCTACTGACCCCTGTAACTGATCCCTCAAGTGGAGCGCTCACATGACAGCCAACACCTCATTCCTCGACTTTGTTTTAAACGCCAATATTATCATCAAATTTGTGATCTTGATTTTAATTTCTGGATCAATAGCATCTTGGACAATCATCACTGAACGAGCGCGTTTTTATAAAAAACAATGGGCGGAATCTAAAAAATTTGAAACCCGCTTTTGGTCTGGCGTTGCCCTTTCTGACCTTTATCAGGCAACACAGTACGAAACAGAATCAACCGGCATTGAAAGGATTTTTACATCAGGCTTTAAAGCCTTTTCACAATTTCAATCAACAGGTAATCATTCACGCGACGACATTATTATTGGCGCGCAACGGGCAATGCAAATTACCGAAAGCAAAATGACCGATGAGCTTGAGCGACCCCTCTCCATTTTAGCAACCGTAGGGTCAATCAGTCCCATCATCGGCTTATTTGGCACTGTCTGGGGCATTATGACAGCATTTCAAGCACTGGGCACGGCACAACAAGCGTCCATTGCCATGGTCGCCCCTGGCATTTCCGAAGCGCTAATGACAACGGCAATCGGTTTATTTGCGGCTATCCCTGCTGCCATTGCCTATAATCGCTTTAATCATCAAGTAACCCGTTTGCAAACGCAATATGAAACATTTTCATCCGACTTAATGAATATTTTGCATCGACAAGCCAATGCAGGAGCACCCCATGCAAATTCAAATTAAATCGCGCAGAAAACGTAATCGCCCCATGTCAGAAATGAATTTGGTTCCTTATATCGACGTTATGCTTGTGTTAGTTGTCATTTTGATGATCACAGCACCCCTGCTGACGCAAGGAGTACACGTCCAATTACCCGCCGCCTCTGCTAAAGCTTTGCCGCAGAAAACAGCACCGATTATTGTGAGTGTCGATCAACAAGGTA
Source organism: Gammaproteobacteria bacterium RIFCSPHIGHO2_12_FULL_38_11 (assembly GCA_001801515.1). The sequence goes on along the minus strand of MGXX01000067.1, from coordinate 45,590 downwards.
ATTTATATCTCAATACGTCACCCACACCCGCTCAAACCATCACACCGGAAAATTTGATGTCTGATATTTCAACACAACTACAAAACGCACAAACGCAACATAAAAACGTTGATGTTTACGTCAAGGGCGACCGCAATGCAAATTATGGTGAAATCATGCGTGCAATGGTTTTGCTACAAAAAGCGGGAGCAAGTGATGTTGGCTTGATTACAAAGAGTCCGTCGCAATCAACCACTTCCACAACGGAATAATTTTAATTTGGTATTTTATTTTATCTTTAACAACAATCTCAGTTTTTTCTTCTGATTCCGTTAAAATTGTACCCGTCTTTAATGAATAACAAGAAAGCGCTTCTAACAAACCATCCATTTCTCTCTGCTTTGTGTCTTCATTTGCCAAGCTAGCACAGACCTGAATTACTGCAATTATTTTCACTCCTTCTTGAATAATAAAATCACATTCTTTTTTTTCAGCATGATAATAAATTTGTTTAAATCGTCTTTTTAATTCTATAAATACAATATTTTCTAACAACCGACCCCGATCTTCACTAAAATGAAATCCAACGATCTTGGCAAGAACATGATCGATAAAATACACTTTTTTGGGTGATTGATTTTGCGTTTTGACAGATGCATGATAACGATTCAGAAAAAAACAAAGATAACTGTTTTCTAAATAAACGCAATAATTTGAAACAGTGGTTACACTTCCCAATCCTAAAAATTTTCTCAAAGCATTATAAGTTGTTTCCTTACTACAGTTACTCGCAAGAAAAAATACCATTTTTTTAAAAATGGGTGCATCGGTTAATTTATAGCGTGCAACAATATCACGGTAAATAATGCTATCATAAAGTGTTTGCAAATAGTCAATTTCATGATTTCTTAAATAAGCTGGAATTCCACCCCATTCACAATAGTGATTAAATAATTTTTTAATTTGACTTTTTTCTTTGGTCGATAAGAGTGCTTTATTTAAAAGTTGCGGTATTTCATGCTGCAGATACTCATAAAAAGAAAACGGGTAAACACTCAATTGAATATAACGTCCTGTTAATCGCGTCCCCAATTCTTCACTAAACAGGGTCGCATTTGAACCCGTAATCATGATTTTATTACCGGCATTATAAAGTCGCCGCACAAACATTTCCCAGCCCGGGATATTTTGAATTTCATCAAAATAAAATGTTTTTTGTTCGCCAAACTCTTCTAAAAAAACTTGATAAAGTAATTGAAAATCATCGCTGGTAAACGTGGCAAGCCGCTCATCTTCAAAATTAAAGTAATAATCTTTTTCAGTGGACTGCATTCGAATCGTATTAAGGAGAACGGATTTTCCGCAACGCCTGACACCCGTTAAAACAATAATTTCCTGATTACCAAGCAGTTCTTTAAATTTTTTTTCGATCGTTCGCACAAGGCAATCCATCGGCATTGCTTCTTCTCTTTGATCAGCAATAATATCTTTTAGAAGTTCAGGGGTAATTGTTGTCATAGCTTAAGTCTCCATTGCTAATGGAAGCTTAGCATATAAAGCTTCCATTAGCAATGGAGGCTATTGAAAACATTTCAGTGATATTTATCACGAGCATCCATTTAAGTGGATTTTTGTGTTATTGATTTGTGCCATATCCCAGTTTAGCCGTATGAAGACTGCTGGCGTCATCACGATCCGAACCATTAAGATTGCCTGATCTTGGCTTCGAACGATTACAAAGTGAAAAACAATTGCTGGCGAGGCTACCCATAAAATTTGTTGCACGGCCATAACAAGTATTTTTTTCTTTTCTTGTTAATTCAGCCCTTTCTCTTCCAATAACATCAGAAACAGCAAAAATAGGTAATTTTTCTGTCATACTTTTTGTTGATGATCGAGCAATATATTCAAAATCAATCTCAGACGACTCAGATTGAAACTGGTTTAGCGAATTGATATCATTTACAGCTGAAATTTTTCTTGCGGCGTATTTCAAATTTTCATTGCAATAATGAATAAACCATTGATCATCCCTTTTTTCAAATATAATTTTTTTACCTTGTTCACAAGCCATTTCTTCTTCTTTATTTAATGCCACATATATTACATGATAAGTACATCCTGATTGATTGCCTTTATCAATTGCTTCTTGCACCTTCTCTTTTAATTTTTCCCATAATAATTTTTGTTTATTTCTTTCTTTCTTACCTTTTTTCAAAGCATCTGGATGTGTGTTGACACCTGCACGAACACACATTTCTCTTAAACGCCCAGCATTTTCGCGATTTAATGCATTATTTTCTATCAGCCCCGTTTCAAGTTTTTTGAATGATTCTTGATTTTGTTCTTTAAGCAACCCATTTAAATAGCCAAAATCATTTTTAGATTTGCAGCGTAACTTATCAAGAACCTCTCTTTTTTCAACGTGATTTATATTACTTTCATTAATAACAACAGTCTGATATTTTCCAGCTTTGTCAGCAAAATGAATAACCCAGCAATTTTCAGTTTGTTTTTGAAATAAAATACAAGTACCATTTTTACACGATGTAATTTCATCAGGCAAAGGTTCTGAATCAGTAATTTTATAAACGCGCGAATCAAGGTCTGAACCCAACATATAAGCTTTTGATGCTTGCCAGTATGAAGCATCAGCAATACCAGCCGCTTTCAATGTTTTTTGACGATCTTGAACTTCCTTATTTGCGCCCATCACCGAACGACCATTAATACAAGCACCTGCTAAAATACCCATTAAAATGGGTGCCCAACTCGCAATCGCAAACTCAAAAAAATCTTTAAAGAAAAGCAGGCTGAAAAACGTACTGTCGGCTAATGTACCATAACCCGAAAATGGATCAGTTGAATTAGTTGAGTTAGTTGAATTACCGGCAGGGATAGGATTTTCTTGTTTATAGTTAGCGCCATACATGCCGACACCCGACATTGCATTCATGGCAATCAATAATGCCGTCATTATTAATGTCATTAATTTTCCATGATTTTTTAATAAGCTCTGCACATGATCAATAAGCGCTTGCGGATAACGCGCAGCGGAATTAATATACAAAGCCTCACTGCCCGCTGCTGCAATAAATTCTATTGGTGAAGCTGATTTATCCCACGCTAATCTATTTCCCCAGCCTAAAAAAGTGGCAATTGCATTAGCACCAGATTGTGAAATTCCAACCCAAGAGGGCATCATAATAAAGGCTAAAAAAGCTATGCTTGCTTGAACCATTTGTCTTGAGCGAAACGCTATTAATTGATTGTATGTACGACCAAGACCTTCCTCATTAACCAAAACATTTACCTTTCCGTAAAACCAATTCATAAATTCCGCAGGTGTTTTAGACTCAATTTCAGCCTCAATTTGCGCTTTTGCAACACCTGCTTTAATTTCCTTTTCAATCACACGCTCAAAATAAATAGCCATATCATTTAAAAACTGGAAATAAGATTTATATTCACGTTTCTGATTTAAATAAGTCTCACGCACATTTTGACAAGCCCAATTTTGTATACGCGCAACAGAAACGGAACGGGTTGCAAACGTATTAATAGCGCCAAAAACAATAAAAGTATAAGCAATTGTCTCTGCAAGATTTTCAGAACAACCCCAATCTGTCGCAAGCCCTTTGGCAGCTTCTTGATTTAATTTCACACCAATAGCCACTGTTGTTAAGCCAACAAGCGCACTGGTAAATGCATTCCATTTAAAAAGCAGATTTTTACTAGGCATTTTAGCAATATAATCAGTAACCAATTCTTCATTAAAAGCAATTGCCATAGGGAAATTATTCATAAAAGAACATGTGCCGCAAATAAAGGCAGCTATTTTCCAAAATAAACTGTCTTTACCGAACAAAGCAACCAAAGTCAGTGCCGCAAAAGACAGCGAAACAATAAAAGAATAAATAACATTGAATATTCTTAATCCGTGAGGGCCATATTCAGCCAGAAAAAATTTTTGTGTAGCGATAAGCACAGCGGTTGATGCGGTTGGTTGAACTGCCTCAGGTGTCGGTGAGTTTTCGCGTGAATTTGAGGCATGCATAATAATCTCACCGTGGAATGTTTGAGTAGCTGTGTCAACTTGGTCAACGGGTTTTGTTTTCGGAGATTTTCTCAAGAGAACGCGTTGATCATTAGCATCAGCTTCAACAATTGTAGCCTGAGTCTCAATGCGGTTTAAATTAGTTTGAGAAGCAAAATCATATGTATCTAATGAGGCACCTTCAGGTACAGGTGTTTTAAGTTTACTTCTCATAACATCCCCTTAATTTTTTGTATAAACTCATATTCGAATAATTGAAAATGATTTTACGCCGAGATGTGCTACTAAAATAGTCCTTTTCAGAAGATAATGTACTCTTAAGTATTTTAATTAAAAAAAGCGTGAAAGCGTTGCTACACCTTGAAAATAAAAGGATTATATTAACGATGTGCGCTTAAACGCACTTTATTTTGGGAGAAAAACGACGCTTTTGTGTCGCAAAAATAGATACGAAACTTTTATTTTACGATAACGACTGAAAGGTGCTGGCAGCTTGAGCAACGTTACGGATCTTGCTACTATCCTAGATTCGGCAGTTGGAATCTAGGATTATCTGGCTATGAAAAAAAACAATTTTGCCGTTTACCTTGTGATAGGTATGATTGCCGCTGTTGTGCTCGGCGCATTCAAATACAGTATGGTGACCAATCATTTTTTTGATGCTTGGATTCGTTTTTTTGCAATATGCCTTTTATTAGCCTTTCCGTTGGCAACATCTCGTTTGCGATTATTTTTTACTTCCGTGACGACAAGCGTTCTTGCTGCACTACCATTTCTTGTATTCAATACCGCCGTCAATTTACCTTTTTCAAGCATGTCATTATTGTGTGTTGCTATTTTTGCATTACTTGTTTTTCATATGAATTATCAAACACTGCGCTTTAGATCATCTTATTCTGCGCTCTTTGATAACACGGTATGTGTTGCCATAAAACTAGCAATCGCATTATTATTTTCGCTACTCTGTTTTATTATTTTATTCTTATGGAGTGAGTTATTTTTATTAATTCATGTACCCCTTTTTAAAAATCTGTTTGCTACACATTGGTTCGAAACGGGATCTCATATCTTATTTTTTTGCATTGGCTTATATTTTTCATCGTATTGTATGAATAAAACGCATCCTATTCACATGATTTTCTTCTCTATTTCAAAATTTTTATTGCCACTGCTGTCTATCATTGTCATTGCATTTTTTATGATGGGATTAGTATCGGTTTTTATCTTTCATCAAGCCCCGCAATGGAATTCACTATTATTTTTGCCGCTTTCTTTTTTAAGTGTGATATTAGTGAATGGGTTTTATCAAAATGGTCAAACAGAATATCGCTATCCAATGCCAATTAAAATAATCTGTATGGCGTTTTTATGGGTGATGTCGATCATACTTATCATGACGCTATCCTATGAAATACCTTTTTTTACGGTAGTGCATTTTCCAATTGCGGTCAATATTGTTTTATTATTTTTGTATCATATAAATTATGCAATTATTGCGCTACGCTCCGATCAGCCATGGTTAAAGAAAATTGAGAAAACAAATATTGCATTAGCTGTGATTGTGATTGCTGCCATGCTCGCAACAATAAATCCCTGGCTAATGAAACAATTGGCAAAAAATAGTATCACACCGAATATTATTGGATTTATGCCGCGCGGTATTCTACCCGCACCAAAATCTGTGCATATTCCCATAGAATTAACATTACAATCACCCCTTTCACTGTCACAACAACAGGCGTTAGCTTCACATGTGAAACACGCCGGATTTGCGTGGAAAACCTACGCAGGATATCTTCCCAGTCAATCTGTTGTGTTAGGGTTTAATCCTAAACCCATTTACCTATGCAAAACAAAAATTGCTCAGCATAATATCGGCGGTGTTGTATATGCGCATACTTGCAACGTAATTGTGAATCAAAAAATTATTCGGGCAACACGGTTTGAAGTATTTACGGGGCCTGAAAGCAAACTCAGCTGGCTTTCGTTTATGACTGAAACAAATAATCGGCTTGGAAATTATTGGCCTATTTTTATCGATATGAAGGCAATACCACGTACTTCAGTATGTCGCTTGATTTATCATAATGAGATTGTTGTTGGTTTACATGCCAACGCAATAGATGGTTGTCATTTTATTTATCATCACAAAATAAGATCTGTTTCTAAAGACAAATTAGTCGATAATTTGTATATATTGGGACAGGCACGGGGGGAATAATTTTTAAATTACAACGCTATTTGTTCACCCGTTTTTCCAAATCGACGCTGTCGCTTTTGAAAAACAGCAATCGCCTGATGAAAAATCGTGTCATTAAAATCAGGCCAGAAAACATCTGAGAAAAATAATTCCGTGTAAGCCAACTGCCAGAGTAAAAAATTACTGATGCGTTGCTCACCGCTCGTGCGAATCATTAAATCAGGTTCAGGTAAGTCAGACAAACATAAAAATTGCGAGAAATCTTTTTCTGTTTGTGTGCTTGGATTTATTTTTATATCAAGGGTGTGTTGCGCAAATTTCTGTGCCGCTTGAAAGATATCCCAACGACCACTGTAATGCAGCGCAATAACCAAAATTAATTTTGTGTTATTTTTGGTAAGCGTTTGTGCGCACTGAATCTGTTCTTGAACCGTAGCACCCAACACTGATATATCACCAATCACGCGAATGCAAACACCATTGCTGTTTAACTCTGCTAAATTTGAGCTAATCATATCTGAAAACAATGAAATTAAAAATTTTACTTCAGCTTCAGGACGAAATAAAAAATTTTCAACGCTCAAGGCAAATAAAGACAACACAGCAATATGATGATCTAAACAAAAATCAATCGCGCGTCTAACTGCTTTTACCCCTGCACGATGCCCCATAATACGCTTCATTAAGCGTTGTTGTGCCCATCGCCCGTTACCATCCATAACAATAGAGACATGATGCGGTACAAAATATTCCGGTCCATTTTTTTCATATTGCACTGTATTCTTCATTTGCAGGTCCTTTGACAACAAAACACTTAAATTTCCATTAGGTCTTTTTCTTTGGCTGCTGAAGTTATATCAATCTGAGCAACAAATTCATCTGTCGTTTTTTGAATGGTTGCTTGAGCGCGATGATCTTCATCCTCACTGATTTTTTTATCTTTTAATAATGTTTTTAATTCTTGATTTGCATCACGTCGCACATTGCGTACCGAAACGCGGGCACGTTCTGCTTCTTCACGTACCACTTTGCCCAAACTTTTACGTCTTTCTTCTGTGAGCGGTGGCATCGGAATACGAATGACTGTACCAGCTGTATTTGGATTAAGGCCTAAATTAGCGGATAAAATGGCTTTTTCAATATCGGAAACAATATTTTTTTCCCAAGGCGACACCATGAGTGTTCTGGAATTTTCAATTGAAATACTCGCGACTTGGCTGAGTTTTGTGGGTACGCCGTAATAAGAAACCATGACATGCTCAATTAAACTTGGGTGTGCTCTACCTGTGCGTAATTTTGCTAATTCATGCTTTAATGCTTCTATTGATTTTTCCATTCTTGATTTTGCATTGCGAATAATATCGTTGATCATAATAATCTCTCCTGTTTAAATTCAGCATCATCCCACATCAACCAGCGTTCCCACATCTTCTCCTAAAATCACTTTTAACAACATACCGGCTTTACCAATATTAAAAACACGCAAAGGCATTTGATAATCACGACATTGGCAAAATGCAGCTAAATCCATTACTGCAAATTCCTTATCAAGTGCTTCATCATAGGTTAAGTGTTTATAAAGTGTTGCCTCTGGATTTTTACGCGGATCATCTGAATAAACGCCATCAACGTTTGTTGCTTTCAACACAACATCTGCACCAATTTCTATTCCGCGCAAACTTGCTGCTGAGTCGGTTGTAAATAAAGGGTTGCCTGTTCCTGCAGCAAAAATAACAATACGTCCTTGCTCTAAATGATGAATGGCTTTACGTTGATGAAATGAATCAACCATACCGCCGACAGCAACTGCCGATAAAATTCTGACTGACATTTGAGAGCGTTCAAAAGCATCACGTAGCGCAAGCGCATTCATAATGGTCGCTACCATGCCCATATGATCTCCGGTGATGCGATTAATACCCACCTCAGATAACGTTACCCCACGACAAAAATTTCCACCACCAATCACAATTGCAATTTGAACACCAAGGTCACGAACTTCATTAATTTCTTTTGCTAATCGATTTAAAACAGCTGGAGAAATAGCGGTAATTCCCTCTCCCATCAATGCTTCACCACTCATCTTGAGTAATATGCGTTTGTACTTTGGTTTCATTCGCTCTCCCTTGTGATACATAAGACACGATAAATCAGAGACGCAAAAATCACGCCTCTACATACCCTTGAGGGTTTCACTTACCTCTGCCGCTAAATCCGTGATTGGTTTTTCAATACCTTCGCCTACTTCAAATCGCACAAAAGAAATTATTTTAGCATTAACTGTTTTTAACAGCTGCTCGATTGTTTGATCAGGATTTTTCACAAAAGGTTGATGCACCAAACAAACTTCCTGCACAAACTTTTGTAAACGACCGTCAACCATTTTTTCAATAATATTCGCTGGTTTTCCGGAAGTTGCTGCTTGCGCTGTCACGATTTCACGCTCTTTATCCAATATTTCTTTTGATATGCCACTGGCATCAATCGCCAATGGATTCGTTGCAGCAATATGCATCGCAATATCTTTTGCAACATCAAAATGATTTTTATCCAATGAAACTAAAACACCGATACGATCGCCATGCAAATAATACCCCACACAGCCTGTCGATGACATAGTTATCATGCGACGCGCTTGAATATTTTCGCCAATTTTTAAAACCAGTGCTTCACGTGTTGACTCGCAAGTAGCACCATCAACTGTTTTTTCAGTCATTAAAATAGCAACGTCATTGGTATTTGCATTTAATCCAGCATGTGACAAACTATCTGCAAATGCTTTAAAACTAGCATCGCGCGCAACAAAATCAGTTTCGCAATTAAGTTCAATCAGGCAGGCACGTGTTTTGTCAGTATTAGCCGCAACAACGATAACACCTTCTGCAGCAATTTTTCCTGCGCGTTTTGCTGCTTTTAAGCCGCCTTTTTTACGCATATTATCAATTGCCAATTGCATATCACCATTGGCCTCTACCAAGGCATTTTTACATTCCATCATCCCTGCACCGGTAACTTCGCGTAATTCTTTTACTGCTGATGCTGTGATTTGTGACATTGTGGACCTCATATTTTAATTTGGTAACAAAGCTGCTTCCACTCGCTGACGCTCGGGGCTCTGAGCTGCTTCCACTCGCGGGGCCCTCTGAGCTTATTTTTTAGCTTTCTTAGCAGCGGGTTTTTTTGCTGGCACAGCTACTGCTGCTTCAGCAACCACTTCAGCAACTGCTTCAGCATTGACTTTTTTCGTTACTTTTTTAGTTGTTTTTACTTCAGGCGTTTTTGTTTTTGCTTTCGAGCGTTCTGCTTTTTCTTTTTGAACAGCTGCTTCTTCTTCCAAAATAGTACGACGTGACTCAATAATCACATCAGCAACTGTTTTACAGTAAAAACGAATTGCGCGCATCGCATCATCGTTTCCCGGAACAATATAATCAATTTCATCTGGGCTGCCATTAGTATCAACAATCGCTGCCACTGCAATCCCTAAACGCTTTGCTTCTAGAATGGCTGTTTTTTCTTGTTGAACGTCGATAACAAACAACATGTCTGGTAACCCACCCATGTTTTTAATGCCTTCCAAATTCATCGATAACTTATCTTTTTCACGCTGAATGGTGAGCACTTCTTTTTTCGTTTTTCCTTGTAAAGCTTTTGGATTTTCAAGCATCGCTTCTAAATCTTTAAGACGCTTGATGGATTGACGGATTGTTTTATAATTTGTCAACATACCGCCCAACCAGCGGTTATCAACATAAGGCATGCCACAACGCACAGCCTCTTCTTTAACAATGTCACGCGCCGCGTGTTTGGTACCCACGATTAACACTTTCCCACGTTTAGCAGTTACGTGACTGATTTTTTCCAATAATTCACGAAACAGTGGTAAAGATTTTTGAAGATCAACGATATGTAGCTTTTCGCGTTCCCCGTAGATATAGGGGGCCATTTTAGGATTCCAGAAACGTTTTTGATGTCCAAAATGAACACCCGCTTCCAACATTTGTTGCATGGAGATAGAGATTGACATAATAATTTTCCTGGGGTTATCCGCCCGTTTATCGGTTGTTTTAATTTGTTGCTATGTTCTCAAGACGCAATAAATCGCGTCTCTACAACAAACAACAAACACCCTAAAACAACGTAATGATAAACGTGAGTATTTGTTAATAAAAATAATTTGCTAATTACAGCAACGCTTTATACCATAGACTTCACCAGACAACAATAACCAAATGAAAAGACATGACAATCACACTCAAAACACCTGAAGAATTTGCCAAAATGCGCGTTGCTGGAAAACTGGCGGCTGAATTACTCGACATGATTGGCTCGCACGTTAAGCCCGGTGTGACAACCAATTCCCTAAACGCCATCTGCCATCAATACATTACTGACGTACAAAAAGCGATTCCAGCGCCGCTCAATTACCCAGGCTCAATATGTAATTTTCCTAAATCCATTTGCACTTCAGTGAATCACGTTGTCTGCCATGGCATTCCCAATGATAAACCGCTTCAAAATGGTGATATTGTGAATATCGATGTCACCGTTATTAAAGATTTGTATCATGGCGATACCAGCAAAATGTTTCTTGTTGGCGAGGTTGCACCTTTTGCGAAAAAATTAATTAATATCACACAAGAATGTTTATATCTTGCCATTCGCATGGTAAAACCGGGGGTTAAATTAGGTGATATTGGTTTTGCGATTCAACAACACGCTGAAAAAAATCGCTATTCTGTTGTGCGAGAATACTGCGGACATGGCATTGGTAGAATATTTCACGAAGACCCGCAAGTATTACATTACGGAAAACCAGGCACTGGCATCGAATTAAAACAAGGCATGACATTTACCATCGAACCTATGATCAACGCTGGAAAACGCGATGTGAAATTAAATAAAAAAGATGGCTGGACTGTCATTACAAAAGATCACAGTTTATCAGCGCAATGGGAACACACTTTAGGTGTAACAGGAAATGGTGTGGAAGTGTTTACGAAACGCAGTGATGAAATTTTTCCGTGAGTCAAGAAACCATTTTTAAGGAACATGTACAAAAGGAATAGCACCATTATTCCAACTGCACTGAAGCATTTTCTGTCTACGCTGTCGGACACTTTAACGTCCGTGATAGCGCAGGATCAGTACCACATATAAAATCGACAAAAGCGCTACCACATCTCGTATCAATAGCCATAGGCGTCGAGGGATCTGCTAAATCTTGCTTTGCAGACGCATAAGTTGTGACACCCATATATCCTCCTTGAGTGCCATCAACGTTATAACAAGCATAAAGCGTATTATTAAGCTTGCTCGAACAAACAGAAACTGCTACTTCTTCTTGTAAAATAGGCGGACCGACTGGTATCATTCCATAAGGTAACCACTGCTTATCCTGAGTACAATCGCTACCAGCCGAAGCGCCTCCCACCACCAACATTGCTATTATTCCAATTGCACAAAGCATAATCATTTTTTGCATTTCAACCCCCTCCACAAATTATACCTATGTACAACTATAGTACATTAGTCTTACAAAGTTGGATAAACCGGGGATAGAGCCTGTCATCTTAATTCGTACTGTTCCTAAACACTTCTTTTCACGTTATTTCACCAAAGTTGCAACCATCTTACCAATTTCAGCAGGTGACCTTGTTGTATGCACACCAGCCGCCTCTAATGCATTAAATTTTTCTGCCGCTGTTCCTTTTCCACCAGCAATAATAGCGCCTGCATGGCCCATGCGTTTTCCAGATGGGGCAGTCACACCTGCAATATAAGAAACAACCGGTTTTTTCACATAATGTTTAATATAGTCAGCCGCTTCTTCTTCACCTGATCCACCAATTTCACCGACCATCACAATAATTTTTGTTTGCGGATCTTTTTCAAACATTGCTAAAACATCAACGAAGCTGGTTCCAGCAATGGGGTCACCACCAATACCCACACAGGTGCTTTGTCCAAAACCCAATTCAGTTGTTTGATTAACAGCTTCATACGTTAATGTGCCGGAACGAGAAACAATACCAACGAAACCTGGCAAATGAATATGACCTGGCATAATGCCTATTTTACATTCGCCGGGTGTAATAACACCTGGGCAATTAGGTCCAATTAAACGAACGTTCTTACCTTTCATATACGCTTTAACAGCCATCATATCTAAAACAGGAATGCCTTCTGTGATGCAAATAACCAATTTAATACCGGCATCAATGGCTTCGATAATCGAATCTTTACAAAAAGGCGCTGGCACAAAAATCATTGACGCATCTGCTTTTGTTGCAGCATACGCATCGTGGACGCTGTTAAAAACAGGCAAGCCTAAATGCAATTCACCACCTTTACCGGGTGTTACACCGCCCACCATTTTTGTACCGTAATTTAAACATTGTTCGGAATGAAGTGTGCCGTGCTTGCCGGTGAACCCTTGGCAGATTACTTTTGTGTTTTTGTTGATTAAAATGCTCATGCTGCTCTCTCTAGAATAAAAATATCAGTTAAAAAGTTTACTATAACCGCAATAAATTCGCTCCGCTCTTCCGCTCGCTTACGCTCGGGGCTCTGAGACTAATTGAACAATCTTCTTCGCTGCTTCAGTAAAACCATTTGCTGGTGTGATATTCAAACCACTTTCTGCTAATTTTTTAGCGCCCAATTCCGCATTATTCCCTTCAAGACGAACAACCACAGGAACAGAAACACCGACATCAGCCACTGCAGCAATAATACCCTCTGCAATCATGTCGCAACGCACGATACCGCCAAAAATATTAACCAAAATACCTTTTACATTTTTATCGGAGGTAATAATTTTAAATGCTTCAGTCACACGCTCTTTTGTTGCGCCACCGCCAACATCTAAAAAATTAGCGGGATTTCCGCCTTGTAATTTAATTAAATCCATCGTTGCCATTGCAAGGCCCGCACCATTCACCATGCAACCAATATCGCCATCCAATGCAATGTAATTCAATTCCCATTGTTGTGCACGATTTTCACGTTCATCTTCTTGTGAGGAATCGCGCATATCACGTAAATCGGCGTGACGAAATAATGCATTATCATCAATAATTATTTTTGCATCTAAACACAACAATGTGTTTTCAGTTGTTAATATCAAGGGATTAATTTCAAGCATGCTCATATCATTCGCAACAAAAGCATCATATAAACCGGTAACCAATTGCGTGAACGCGCGCATGTGTTCGATTTTCAAACCCAATCCAAAAAACAATTGACGACATTGAAATGCTTGTAAACCAACAATCGGATCGACAATCACTTTAAATATTTTTTCCGGTGTTTTGTGTGCCACTTCTTCAATTTCAACACCACCTTCAGTGGAAGCCATAAATACAATGCATTGTGATGCCCTGTCAATTACCGCACTTAAATAAAGTTCACGTTCAATATCACAAGGTTTTGCAATATAGATTTGATTCACAGGCTGACCGTGTTCATCCGTTTGAAAAGTCACTAAACGCGTACCCAGTAATTTTTTGGCAACTGCTGTTGCTTCTTCTGCAGAACTCACCAATTTCACACCACCCGCTTTTCCACGGCCGCCAGCATGAACTTGCGCTTTCACAACCCAGCGATTACCGCCTACAAGTGTTAATGCAGCGGGTATTTCTGCAAGACTCGATATCACTTCGCCCGTGCCTACTTCAACGCCATATTTTCTTAATACGTTTTTTGCTTGGTATTCATGAAGATTCATAATCTAATCCAGTCGGTTACGGTTAAAAAAAAGCGATCATACGCGCATACACGAAAAATATCCATACGTCATCCATCAAAACCGGCGTACAGTTTAGGCTAAATATACGTATTTTCTCCTTGAAATAGGGAATAGATACAAATTGTATACCTGTTATTCCATATGAAAATTGACTTTTTACTCGCTTTCGGTAATATATGTTAAAAAATTAACGGGGAAAGATTAATCATGCCAGGTAGCGAAAAAAATTCAAAAAAAACAGACGTTATTATTGTCGGTACTATTATTAGCGACCCGAATAATGGCCCTGTAAGCATCAAACCAGTGCTACCCAATAACGTTGTCAATTCAAGCACAGCTGCATCATCAACACCTGCTCAGGCAAGTAATGCGGAACCCAATGCTTATACTTCTACTTCTACTTCTACTTCTACTTCTACTTCTACTTCTGTTAGTCGCAGAAAAACCAGTAGAGAAAAAATACTCAAAGCGCTACTCAGGATTGATAATTCTGACGATGATGACGATGATGACGATGACGACGACGGTGATGATAATATTAATATTACTCGGCAAATATACTGGCTAAATTATTATCTTAATGAGAGGGCAACCCGATCATGTTTTATTGATAATACATTACTCAAGCATCCTAACTGGAGCAGTTACCGTTTTTACAAATTGGCATTTGACAATTTTTCTGCATTGGTTAATAACGCTAAATGTAATTTAATTTGCCATCCCTACACATTTAATATCAGCGGAAAAATTTACAGCGGCAATATGCACAGAGAGAATGCATTAAAGCGTGCCGTTTCAGAGTCTGAAGAGCGATTTTGCTTTCCATCCAAAAACCCTGCTAAAACAAACGAAGAAACTGAGGCGCAAACATGGACATCACTTTTAAATGATGAAAATTTAGATGTGCGCAATCGAATGCTGGACTTAGCAAAAATGATGCCCCATGCACTGACGCTATTTTGTAAATATGCCGAATTTAAAAATCTTGATGAATTAAATCATCTTTTAAAAATGGCTACTTACTTTGATTATCGCCTCGGAAAATCGCAAACTGAAACAACGCTACAAGAATATATCGAATTTCTAAATTTATTACCCAATAAAACACGGTTACTTTACTTAAAATCAGAACATCCCTTGAATAAAGCCGTGTGGGATCAAATTCCAGAATTAAAATTATTCACAATTGGACAAGCAAAAATTGCGCTCTTAAAAATAGAAAAAGACAACAGAAAAAGAGCCGCATTATCAACAACCATAGATGAAAATCCAGATGAAAATTTGTCTGAATTTCTGAAAAAAAACAATAGCAAATTTTCATTACCTGATTTTTTAAGTCTGTACGAACAAAATAACATCCCACTTTCAAATAAACATTTTATTCGCGTCAACTGTGATTCTTTTTCATTTGAAGACTTTATTGAATTTGTACAGCCTTTTATCCGAGATAATGATGATGAAGGGATAAATGGTGTATTGGCCTGCTTTTTCAATTATCTCATGCAAAATTTTACCCTATTATTGCATCACTTAAGTATTGGTGACACCAAACTCACCGATAAGCCGTACGCGAATATTTTACAAAGTTTATACGTAAAAAATACTACATTTAAAATTATCGTGATGTATGCTGAAAACAAAAGGGAAATCGGACCGGGCTACCAATTGGTTCAGTTGGATGCTAATAACTCAGAATACAGACCTATTGAACAGCTCGAGGAAAAAAATCAATTTGACCGTAGTGCACCCATTGTTAGAAACATGCATATTACGGAAGATGATTTTATTGTTCGTAACACACGCAGTGGGGACAAAATGACAACGTTGCCCCCTATAAATTATAATACATTGCAGATAATTGCAGAAAAAAGTGCGGAAAGCGAAAACTGGGCAATGCTTGCCTCAACTTACTGCTTGATGCTGACGTTAAATGCTAATCCAGCAATTTTAAAATGGCTTGTTGAACTCACCTTAAGTAAAAAAATCGAATCGCTGTATTCAACAGTAGCACAAAAAATTGAGGCTCACCTTACTAACTTAGATAATGATTTAGCCAGAAATCAGTCAACTAATATTGCTCTTTATAAAGAAATATTTAATTATATACAATCGCTTCAGCTATTAGAGCAAAACATTTCTTACCGATCCGCTTTTTTTTATACTCAATTTTATAATATTACATTAATGTTTTTGTCATCCAATGAATCAGAAAATCAATACATAAAAAACGAATATTTTACCATCTGGAAATATCTCATTTCATTCCTAAATGAACCATCAACCCAACTACAAGCTTTTATATTCACAGCAATGCTCAGCACAAAAATGCAACAAAAAGAAATTCTTTTCTCAGAGTTTACAGATTGGCGTAATCAACATCAATCACACGATCAACCTATAGAGGCGCAAATAAAACAATTATTTTTTGAGATTATCAGCACATCACTAAAAAACGTAAAGGATACCTTTCATACTTTTTGGGCAATTCTTCCAGCAACAACTAAACGTCGCGATTTTTTAACAAATTTATCCCTTACATTGAATAATTTATCTATTATTGCAGAAGAAATTGAAAACATGACTACTTTTTTTCTAACTCACTGCAATAAAAATTTATTTGAAAAATTATCAAAAGATTTTTCAAACGAAAGCAATATTTTTCACGAAACACTGATGTCCTTACTCATAGCAATTTATCTGAAGGCAGCACCAGTTAATGATGAAAATAAAATGCGTTCACTCTATGCAGAATATACAACACTGAGAAACAACATAGCTGCGGACAGCATTATTAAGGCGCTACTGACGACAACAAACAATCCCGCGATTCGATTTATTTTATCTGGAACGGAAAATAACATACGTAAGCAATTATTGAGCATCAATTACATATTACCCAATACAAACCGTTTCTCTGAAAACAGTGAAATAGGCACTAACCTGGTGCATGAAATGTTGGAAAATAACAACCTTAATGCAATTTGCAGCTTAGCGAATATGGGCTTTAAAGTTACTTATCAAGCTATATCAAAACTCATCATACAGTCCATTAGCGAAAATGCATTAGCCAATGCGCTGACACATCTTCTGCCAAGGTTATTAGCATCGAATGAAATTGTAAAACTATTAAATCATATAACATCAAGATATCTTGCTTTAAATACGTTTATTCCATCTAGCATCTATCTTCTAATAATTAATTATTTACCCCATGAAAATCAAAAAAATATGATAACAAGGGCATTAGAATACAGTTTTAGTTTTAAGAGATTTTCTTTCATGCTCGCCTTAATTTCAGAAAAAAAAGATTTTATTGGCGCTGAGTCACTGAATCAATT
The DNA here is from genome assembly GCA_001801515.1 of Gammaproteobacteria bacterium RIFCSPHIGHO2_12_FULL_38_11. The sequence continues at coordinate 28,266 of MGXX01000067.1, read as the reverse complement.
TTTAACTGATGCAATTCATCAGAGTGATATCAGAAAGATTGATTTTTTATTAACAATATTGTGTGACAATGTCACACTACAAGCATCAACACGTCTTCGCTCAGTTAACATGGCGCAGGAGCGACGAAATGATTATCAACCACTCATACCAGAAACAAATAATCACCCAAATGATTCAACATCGTTTATTAAACTGACAGCAGAAAATAGAAATGATTTATATAATACATTATATGTACTGATTATTTCTTCTCTTGAACCCCGTTTATCTTTGCTAAAAAAAGCACTGTTTAACATAACAAGTAATATTCCTCATGAAATACAATTTGTTCTCGACGACCAAAATGATTTTAACGAGCGTGAAGAAATGCGTTTTAAACTTGCAGCAAACTTATTCAAGGAAACACACAGCCAAAACACACAACCCCATTTTTTTAGAAATCGTAGCCCTGCAAACAACCTATTGCCCATTAAATTACCAACAGAAAGCAACAAAAATTGGTTAATGAAAGTGTTTCATAAGGCATCAACATCAGCGATAAGTAATACATTAAAAAAATTGAAGTGGATTGATCAACACAACGAATTAACATCACTTTCACCTATCGCACCCATTTCAACAACACCCCAATTAGCAAACGAAACACGGGTGACAACAGATTTCCCCATGCGTATGAGATAACATGTTCCTTAAAAACGCGTCAGTAAATCTTTTTTTTCGTCACCGACAATGGCGGTATACATTTGCTCACCGTGTTTTGTTAACAAATGATCCACATGGGGATCATCTTTTTCGGGATAACCATAAGCAAACAACACAGAACCACCTTTCACATAACCAATAAATTTATCTGCTTGTGCAGGATTAACAGCAAAACATCCCCAACTGCGACCGGCATAACCATGGTCTTCAATAAATGAGGGCGTAACATACCAAGCTGGATGAATTTCAATGGCACGACTTGCAGCATTACTATTAATTCCTTTTTCTAAACCCATTACATGCAGTGATTCACCGTGTTCTCCTTGAAATACACTGGCGGTAACATAAACGCCAGGAGAAGATTCATATGAGCCAGGTTGATTTGAAAAATGTTTCGCAATTAATTTACCGGTATTTTTTCCTTGCGCAACATGAATATGCATTAAAACGCGGTCATTTTTTAAATCAATAACCCACAATCGTTTTTCATTAGAAGGTCTATTAAAATCAACGATTGTCAAAACAGCCGTATTTTTAACAGAACCATTTTTTACTGCCCAACGATAGGCGTTGACAGCATACGTTAATAAACGAGGACTTAATCCATCGCGCAATGTTTCTTTTTTGACTTCTTTTAAAGGATCGACTGGTGAAAGCAGCATCCACACCAAAGCGGAAAGCACGCTTCCTAAAATAATCACCGCGAATATCACGTGTAATTTTTTCATATAAATATCTCACCTCGCTTTATTCATTTTATGCGTAAATTATAGGAGAGATTGACGTGAATTTAGGATTAAAAAAACAATATAAACAAGGGATTAAAAGGCAAAAAAAATACGATATTGCAATCAACTGGTTATGCTTTACAATGACGCTCAATTCACCATTAACAGAAACGTGTTACTTTGAACGTTAATTTGTAGATATGTATCGTTTTTTAGATACATGTCTTGATTTTGACACGCATTTAAATTACACTTATCTCCATATTCATAAAATAAAAGGCATGCAAAATGGAATGGGAATTACTCGGCTACACACACTACCCTTTTTCGGTCAACCCTATTTCCATGAATACTCTCGATTTATTTACGGGTCATCAAAAGGAAATTGTAGTCGGTCAAAACTACCTTGGTGATAAAAATGTTCGTCTTGTGATTGAAGGTGCGCGCGGCGTTGGCACCACTTCATTTTCCAATTATTTGAAATTTTCAGCGCAACAAAAAAAACACTATTTTGCACCACGAGATGAAGTGAGTGTGCAAAAAAATTGGAATCTTGAAAGCTTATTAACGGCAGTTATTTCTACCATTGTCAGAGAATTAGAAATATCACATCCCACTGAAGTAAAAAAAAATAAAGTGTTTATAGATGCAAAATCACTTTCACACCGCTTATCAGAAGCCTACAACAATTTTGGTATTACAGCGTTTGCAGTGGGCGGTAACTACGGAAAAACAAGCGCCATAACGCAACCCACTTTCATTCCTTCAACAACACTCGGGCATCATTTAAGGGATTTAGGTGCGCTTGCTATCACGCTGGGTTTTAAGAATGGTATTCTGATTCAATTAAATAATTTAGATTTGGGCGTTATTCATACGGAAGAACATTTAGAATATTTATTCAATGCGGCGCGTGATTATTTTCAAATTGAACATCTTTCCTGGCTGTTAGTCGGCGATATTGGCTTAAGTTCATTTATCGCAAGACGCGTCGACAGATTAGATGACATTATTAGCGATCATATCTTAATAAAACCACTCACAAAACCGCTCTTTCATACATTAATTGACAAGCGATTGTCTTATTACAGAACAGGCAAAGCCGTTGCTTTTCCTGTTGGAAAAGACACATTTGATTATTTGTATGATTTAACGGATGGACGATTACGGTATGTTTTTGGTTTAATTTATGCCATGGTTTATCGATTGCATTTAGGTCAATTAGTGCAAACCATCTCTCTCGATTTAGCAAGAGAATCCATTATTTCATTAGCGCAAGATAGATTACAGCAATTTAACTTATCTCAAAATGAAATTAATTTAATTCAAACCTTAGCAAATGAAGGTGAGTTAAATGTTGCTGAGCTTGCAGAAAAAATGGGGAAAAATAGAACCTTACTGTCTCGCATGCTGAATAAATTATCCGCTGATAAAGTGGTTACAGTGCAGCAACGCGGGAAAAACAGAATTTATTTCCCGTCGTTGGATGCAAAGATTGCATTTCTAATGCGGTAAAATACACGCGTTGAATTCAATCCGTCAGGAAATAAAGGTATGTTCTGGGATTTTAAACAAAAAAATGCCTGGCGCGGGGCCAGGCGTCTTTGATTAACTAAATGTAATGGTATAACTCGATTGTGGAGTGTAAGTGTTATTACAATAATTTTGCGCATTGGTAGCCACACCACCGGGGCACCCATTAGCAACGCAAGATGGGAGTGGCGCTGTCGAACATGCATGCTTATTTTGCTCAGTGAAAACACCACAACAATTTGAAGAGTCGCCACTATTAATCGCTGGCGCATTGAGTGGCGTAATGTTGACCGCCACAGGAAGAAGTCCGCCAACATTAGAAACATCGACAACATCACATTGCAACAAGCCGCCACATTTCCAGTGTGGTGGATTTGGATCAGGTTGGTTAATATTAAATTCAGCTTGGGAAGAAGATTTACCTCTGGTTGAACCGCAAAAACCAACTGAAATATTAAAACTTAAATTGCCAGACAGAGTAAAATTTGCCGTTGTTTGTGTTAAAGGAAGAAAAGCACAACACCCTGACGCTCCAGTAACTGCTGTACAATTCGCAATTTGTGGGCCACTACCATTAGTATACTCAACATAAATGCCCTGCATACTGGAATTGTTGGTAACAGAAAAACTTGTCGCATAACTCACACTCATCATCATTAATAGTGGTGCAGTAATCAAAAAAATCCGTTTTTTCATCATCGTTACTCCTTTTGTTGTTGTTACTCGTTATATTTACGCAATTCTTAACTTTACCATGTGTGTTGGTTGTCGTTCATCCAGACCACGCGGTCGCTTCAGCTTCAGCTTCCATCCACTCAACAAACCATTAAGTAAAGTTGGGAATAACGTTATATTTCTCACTCAAAAAATCACACACGCTTCTTGTTTCAGGATCAAAACTCAGGCCCAATAAATAAATCGGTTTTTTTTCTGCACCATATTTTTCTGGATATTTTTTATTTTTAATTTGTTGCAATGCAGAAGTTGCATCACCGTTTTTTTTAAGCTTAAATTCAAGAATTAAAATTTTGTCTGGCAATATCACTACCAAATCCATTTGCCCTGTGTTTGTATTGTCTTCAGCAATCACGGTATAACCCAATGCGCAAAAGCAACTATATATAATGCTCGCATAAAAGCCTTCATAATGCGCAATATCATTATTACGATACCAATCATGGGGAATAGAAGCAAAATGGCTTTGAAAAACAGTGCCAAATTCCGAAAAATCAGAAGACCGCATACAATTAAGCAATGTTATCAATGTTGTGTTTTTTACCTCAACCGAAGAACCCAATTCCGCTAATTTATTATTTAGACTAGCTTTGACCTCCAAATTAGGATATGTCAATGCAAAACCACGAATGTTGCCGAACATGATATCTTTTTTGATGGTCAAATAACCTGTTTGAAATAATAATATAGGCAGGGGAATATTATCGACATCAAAGCTCGATAAATCACTTTCCACAATTTCTGTGTTTTCCATGTTTGGAAAATAATAATGATTCTTTTGAATTAATTTAATGAGAAATTGTGGATTACCTGTTTCAAACCAATATTCTTTATATTGAAAACCTTTATTGATGAAAAGCAAAATATCAAAAGGGTTGTATACTTTTTGATTTGGAGCACCTGAAAAATTATATCCATTATACCAAAGCTTTAATTTTGCTTTATCAACAGCCCCTTCAATTAAATAATCTGAAAATTCTCGCTCTAAATCAGCTTGCGTATAACCACAAATATCCGAATACCGCACATCAATTGTGATATCATTCAGATTATTTAATCCGCTGAATAATCCTGCTTTACTAAATTTAGAAACGCCAGTAAGAAAAACAAACTTGAGATATTGATCGCTGTCTTTAATGACAGAATAAAGGCTTTTTAATAAACCACGCGCATAAACAGCATTGTCTGAATGTTCAATATTATCTAAAATGGGTTTGTCATATTCGTCGACTAAAATAACAACCTGTTGATTATATTTTAAATACAACTGCGAAATTAATAATTTAAATTTCGTATTAATTAACTCCTCATTAAGGAGTTCGGTCAATTCAAACTGCTGAATAATTTCATTTAAAATATTATGCATGTTTTTTTCAAGCAAATTAACATCATGCGTTTCACTGGCAAAACTGATATGAATGACTGGATAGGTTTTACTCCAGTCCCAATTATTTTCTAAATACAACCCCTTAAATAATACTTTATTACCTAAAAACGCCTGTTTTAATGTATCTAAAAATAAACTTTTACCGAAGCGACGAGGACGCGAGAGAAAATAATATTTTCCTGCCGCCAGCTTACTAACAAATTGTGTTTTATCAATATAAACACAATTGTTATCAATAATTTCATTTAATGTAGGAATACCAATCGGTAATTCTTTTTTCAACTGCTTTTCTCCTAAATCTGCAGCATAAACCGCGCTGGATCCTCAATGAATTTTTTAACACTCATTAAAAATAACACCGCTTCACGGCCATCGATAATGCGATGATCGTAAGATAATGCAACATACATCATCGGACGAATCACAATTTCACCATTTTCTGCAACCGGGCGTTCGATAATATTATGCATGCCTAAAATTGCACTTTGTGGCGGATTAATAATAGGTGTCGACATCATCGAACCATAAGTTCCTGCGTTGGTAATCGTAAATGTACCGCCCATTAAATCTTCCATCGCAATTTTTCCATCACCCGCTTTTTTTGCATAATCACGAATTTGTTTTTCAATGGCAGCCATAGATATTTGATCGGCATTGCGAATCACAGGTACAACCAATCCACGTTCACTGCCAATGGCAACACCAATATCAAAATAATTATGATACAAAATATCGGTTCCATCGATCGATGCATTTACCGCAGGAAATTCTTTTAATGCGGAAACGAC
>MGXX01000067.1:0-22357 GCA_001801515.1 Gammaproteobacteria bacterium RIFCSPHIGHO2_12_FULL_38_11 | reverse complement strand
AACCTGTTTTCTTTTCAAATTCGTCTTTATATTTATTGCGTAAATCCATTACGGGTTTCATATTGATTTCGTTAAATGTGGTAAGAATCGCTGCAGTGTTTTGCACTTCTTTTAAACGTTCTGCAACACGTTGGCGAAGGCGAGACATGGGAACACGTTTTTCTTCGCGTGAGTTTGATAATGTTGTTGTAGCGTGTTGCGTTAAGGTGCCAGATCTTGCGGCACGACGTTCGGAGGGAGTGAGTGATGCGGCAAGGTCAGAAGGCTCAATCGCTACGCTTGTTGCGTTCGCTGGCTTCACTGTAGATGTTTCTTTTTGTGGTTCAGCTACCGGCTTCGTCGCTTCCACTCGCTTCAGCTCTGGGTTCTGAGGCGCGTTCACCATGGCAACGGGCGCTGCTGCCGCATCTCCTTCACGAATAATGGCAAGCAATTGGCCTGCCGTGACCACCGATCCTTCAACTGCTACAATTTTCTCAATGACACCGGCTCTGGGCGCTGGCACTTCAAGCATTACCTTATCTGTTTCAAGGTCCACTAAATTTTCATCGCGCGCGATTGAATCGCCGACTTTTTTATACCATTTTGCAATAGTCGCATCCGTAACAGATTCAGGAAGGCCCGGTACTTTGATTTCGATTGTCATGATGTTATTTTCCTCATTTATTCTGATGTTCAGTCGTAAATTATATTGTAAATCATGTGCAGGCTCTGTCGCTCCCACTCGCTTACGCTCAGGGGGCTCTGAGCTGGTTATCTAGATTCAACCAAGGGCACAAAACCCAACGCTTGATTAATTAAATCCGCTTGTTGTTTATTATGCAATGCTGGATAGCCTGCTGCTGGCGCTGCCATTGCTCGTCTACCTGCATAAAATAAGCGATGTCCGTTTTCAGGAATACATCGCAGTATCCGGTGGCGTGATGAATACCATGCGCCTTGATTTTTTGGTTCTTCTTGACACCACACGATTTCTTTTAAATTTGCATATTTATTCATTTCTGATTTTAATTGATTATCCGGAAAAGGATATAATTGCTCAATACGTACAATAGCGATAGTGTCAATTTTTTCTTCACGCCGTTTTGCAAGTAATTCGTAATAAATTTTTCCGGAACATAAAACCAATCGCGTTACTTTATCTGCATCCATCGTATCGACTTCAGAAATGACACATTGAAATTCACCCTGAATTAATTCATCTAAATTCGACACCGCTGATTTGTGTCGCAATAAACTTTTGGGCGACATCACAATTAAGGGTTTACGATATTGGCGCAATGCTTGACGACGCAGCAAATGAAAAATTTGCGCGGGTGTGCTGGGCACACACACTTGCATATTTTCTTGCGCACACAATTGTAAAAAACGTTCTAACCGTGCAGAAGAATGCTCAGGACCTTGACCTTCAGAACCGTGGGGCAACAACATCACCAGTCCGGATAAACGATTCCATTTTTGCCAAGCAGAACTGATAAATTGATCAATAATCACTTGCGCCACATTCACAAAATCGCCAAATTGCGCTTCCCACATAACCAATGAATTTGGATCTGCGGAAGAATAACCATATTCAAATCCCAGCGCACCCATTTCTGACAATAACGAATCATAAATTTGCATGGGCGCTTGTTTTGGATCGATATGCAATAACGGCATATAACACTCGCCCGTTTTTTGATCGAACAAGGCAGCATGTCGATGAAAAAAAGTACCGCGCCTAACATCTTCACCCGTAAATCTGACAGGATGATTTTCATATAATAACGCAGCGTAAGCGAGTGTTTCAGCACATCCCCAATCCAGTGGCTGCTCACCAGCCATCATTTTTACTCTGGCCTGCATAATCATTGCGACTTGTCGTTGCAAGGTAAATCCTTCTGGAATGGAAGTGATTCTTTTTCCTAAAAATTCGAGCACATCGGATGGGACACCTGTATTTGCTTTAATTTCCCAACCTGTATTTAAAAATGCTGCCCAATTTTCAGCATACTTTTCAGCCAATCCATTCTTTAATAATTTCAAAACAACGTGACCTGCATCTAAGCCATCGCGGTAATTCGAAACAAATTGATCTGCTTCTGCAACAGAAATTATGTTTTGCGAAATTAAAAAATCGGCGTAGATTGCACGTGGTGTTTTTTTCGCGTGAATAATTTGATACATCAAAGGTTGCGTACAGGTTGGGTCATCCGCTTCATTATGACCATGCATACGATAACAAACCAAATCAATAACAACGTCTTTATGAAAACGCATGCGATAATCTAATGCCAGTTTCATGACACGGATACAGGCTTCTGCATCATCACCATTTACATGCAATATGGGTGCATCAATCATCTTCGCAATATCAGAACAATAACGTGATGATCGGGCATCTTGAGGATTGCTGGTTGTAAATCCCACTTGATTATTCGTAATGATATGAATTGTTCCGCCGATATTGTAGGCACGCGTTTGTGACATTGCCAAGGTTTCCATCACAATACCTTGCCCTGCAAATGCTGCATCACCATGCACTAATACGGCCAATGCATAATCTTTTTTAGGGATTTCTGTCGAACGTTCTTGACGTGCTCTGACTGAACCCATCACAACCGTATTAATAAATTCTAAATGTGAAGGATTAAATCCGAGCGATATATGAATTGGACCGTCAGGTGTTTCCACATCGCATGAATATCCTTTGTGGTATTTTACATCGCCTGTCACATCTCCATAATCTTTTGTGCCATCAAATTCTTGAAATAAATCTGTCGGTGATTTTCCCATGATATTTAAGAGCACATTTAAACGCCCCCGATGCGCCATGCCAATCACCAATTCACGCACATTTTTTTTACGTGCATCAAAGCTTAATACATCCAATATCGGAATTAATGCATCAGCACCTTCAATTGAAAAGCGCTTTTGACCAGGGTATTTCGTGTCAAGGTATTTTTCCATTCCTTCAGCTTGCGTTAACTTCTCAAGAATTTGTTTTTCTTGTTCAGCTGAAAATTGCAAGGCGGGGATTTTATTTTCAATATAATCACGTAACCAATCACGTTCGTCTTCATTTATTAATCGAGTATATTCAATGCCGATTGAACCACAATATAATGTTTTCAAAGTGGTGATAATTTTTTCTAATGTCGCTGCCCCATTATTTAAAAACAATTGGCGCGCATCAAAGTTTTCATTTAAATCAGCATCGCTCAAACCATAATGTGCTAACGTCAAACGCACATCAGAAATAATTTCCGCATTAAGCGGATCTATTTTTGCATTTAAATGGCCATAACGACGATACGCTGTAATTAAAGCATCAACAGCAGATTGTTTTTGGGGGGGTTGTGATGGTGATTGTAACGGTGACGCTGATTGTGACTGTGCAATTAATTGTTCACGAATGGCTTCATGTGAAAACTCTTTTTTATCTGTTTGAATTGACGAAAAATAATTTTTCCAATGATCAGGTACTTTATTCGGATCTTGCAAATACGTTTCGTATAAATCATCGATATAGCCAGCGCTGTCGCCGGAAAGATAAGAAGTTTTTTCAAATTGGTCGTTTAACATAACTGTTTTACTCGCTATACACTATTCTTTATTTTTAGGAAAAAAATTATCTCGTAAGCATTGATCAAGTGTAAACGGACAGTCTTTCACAAAAGATTTTTCCGGTAAGTTTGTTTCTTTCATCGCTTTTAAGACAGCCAATTCATAAGCATCTGCTAGTTTCAGACTGAGCTCATGCTTTAAACTTGGACTTTCACCTAGTAAACGCTTAACCCGCAAACGTTGCTCTTTTATTATTGCAAGCCAACTATTACCGCGCCTTTCTGGCTGACATTGCCATTTAAGCAAATGTGCGATTAAAACAGCCAAGCGATTAATTAATTGCCATTTATCACTTTTTCCCATACTTTCAATTTCCTCAGCTACATTCTCAATATCTATTTCAGATAATTTTCCTTGACGCAATAATTGCGCGTTATGCATAGTCCAAGCATAGAAATCTTTATCGTATTCTTTGTGTAGTTTTGTATTCATCATTCCTCCCCTCTAGACGCGATAAATCGCGCTCTACAGCAACATTTCTGTCCGCAATTTACGAATCGCTTCTGTTGGATTTAATCCTTTTGGACAAACACTCGCACAATTCATAATCGTGCGGCAGCGAAATACACTGAAAGGATCTTTTAAATTATCTAAACGTTCTTTAGTTTGCGTATCACGGCTATCAGCAACAAATCGATAAGCATTTAATAAACCAGCAGGGCCGACAAATTTATCAGGGTTCCACCAATAAGATGGGCAAGAAGACGTGCAACATGCACATAAAATACATTCATATAGGCCATCTAATTTTGCACGTTCGGTAGGTGATTGTAATCGCTCTTTTTTCGGTGATTTTTCATTATTTTGCAAATAAGGTTTGATGCGTTTATATTGATTAAAAAACGGTTCCATATCGACAATTAAATCACGAATTACTGGAAACCCAGGCAATGGCATCAACACAACACGATCGGGTAAATCATGCAAACGCGTAATACAAGCCAAACCATTAGTTCCATTGATATTCATTCCATCTGAACCACAAACCCCTTCAGCGCATGAACGACGAAAACCAATGTCAGGATTTTGTTCTTTAATCGCTTCGATTGCGTTTAATAACATTTTACCTTTTATGGTTTCGATATCTAATTGATAATCCTGCATTGATGGTTTTTTATTGACATCAGGATCGAAGCGGTAAATTGAAAAGGTCATGACGCGAGATTTTAATTGTGGAATAGTCATAAATTATCCTCGCTCTTTTAGCGCTAGGGGTTGAACATCCTTCGGCGTCATATTGACCGGACGGAAATCAGTTGTGCCATCAGAAAAATAAATCGAATGCTTTAACCAATGTTCATCATCACGGTGTGTGTAATCATATCGCGCATGCGCACCACGACTTTCTTTTCGGTCAAAGGCTAATTTCGCTGTCGCCAATGCCGTTGCCATCATATTATCCAATTCCAACATTTCAATGCGCGTTGTATTGAATGCGCGAGAATGATCAGACAATTTTGCTTTTTTTAAACGCTCACTTAATTGTTGTAATTCATGCAACCCTTTTTCCATATGATCTGCATTACGAAACACACCAAAATTATTTTGCATAATCTTTTTCATTGCGTGTCGGATAGCATAAGGGTCTTCGGTATGTGACTTATCATCCCATCGTTTATAACGAGACAAAGCACGGTCCATTTCACCATCGCTTTCTGTGCGATGTTTTAATCCTTCTTTCAATTCTTTTTCTAAATACAAGCCAATTGCGCGACCAAACACCACCAAATCTAATAATGAATTAGTGCCTAGTCGATTCGCACCATGCACGGAAACGCAGGCACATTCACCCGCTGCAAATAGCCCCTCAACAATTTTATCTTGCCCATTTACACGCGTAATCACTTGACCATGAATTGTTGTTGGAATGCCGCCCATTTGATAATGACAAGTTGGCACAACAGGAACGGGTTCTTTCACTGGATCAATGTTTAAAAATTTACGCGATAATTCAAGAATGCCCGGCAAACGTTCATTCAATACTTTTTCACCTAGGTGATCCAGTTTTAATAATACATAATCTTTTTCAGGACCAGCACCGCGACCTTCCAAAATTTCAATAATGGATGAACGCGATACAATGTCGCGACAATCTAAATCTTTTAAATGGGGAGAATAGCGTTCCATAAAACGCTCCCCTAATCCATTCAGCAAATAACCACCCTCACCGCGACAACCTTCTGTCATTAATGCACCGACACCTGCCAAACCAGTTGGGTGAAATTGCCAAAATTCCATGTCTTGCACGGGCAACCCGGCACGCAATACTAAACCAATACCGTCACCTGTATTTGTATACGCATTGGTCGTTGTTTCAAAAATTCGACCGGCGCCCCCTGTTGCCAATGCCACCGCTTTTGCTTTGAAATAAACGACTTCACCCGTTTCCATGCAAATGGCCATTACACCGGAAATACCGCCGCTATCTGAACGCACCAAATCCAATGCTACCCATTCATTAAAAAAATTAGTACCTGCTTCAATATTTTTTTGGTACAACGTATGTAACATCGCATGCCCTGTACGATCTGCCGCCGCACAAGTACGCCTTGCTAATTCGCCTCCGAAATCACGCGTATGTCCGCCAAAAGCGCGTTGATAAATTTTGCCATCTTCCAAACGCGAAAAAGGTAAGCCCATATGCTCTAATTCAATAACGGATGCTGGTGCTTGTTGACACATATATTCCGCCGCATCTTGATCCGCTAAAAAATCAGAGCCCATAATTGTGTCATACATATGCCATTCCCACTTGTCGGGAACCACATTACCCAGCGCTGCCGCGATGCCACCTTGTGCAGATACAGTGTGTGAACGCGTAGGATATACTTTTGAAATCACCGCAACTTTATAACCACTTTGCGCCATCTGTAATGACGCACGCATACCAGCACCGCCAGCGCCAATAATCACCGCATCGAATTGCTCTGTTCTGATATTTTCATTACTCATATAAAAACTCGCCTGTTTAAAGAAGTGTCAGCATAAGTTATCTGACACTGACACTTTTTTATCCCTAAAGCGCAACAACACACCACACCAAATAACTTAATAAAAGCAAAATCACTACAATCTCCAACACCAAACGCACTGCGGTGTTTTTGACGTAATCCGTAAACACTGTCCACAAACCAATCCATGCGTGCCACAAAATGGCAATCAAAACGACAAAAGTGGCTGCTTTCATGGCGATATGTGAAAACAATGCAGACCAAACAGTGTAATGCAATGGTTGATGACACAACAAATAAACCAACAGAAATGCAGCATAAATACCAATAATAACAGCACTCACTCGCTGCACAATCCATTCATGAAAACCGCGATTATTTTTCGCTACCATAACCACACCCCAACAAAAATCATTACAATCACTTCTAAGGCCATAATGAAATACGCGGTTAAACGCGCAGTTTTCACACTTTCACCCAAACCACAATCCATCAACATGTGGCGAATTCCCGCAAGAAAATGAAAGCAAACGGCTGATATCAGCACCCATACAAAAAATTTCATGACAAACGAAGTTAAAGTTTGCTGTAACAACACAAAACTTTCCTGAGAATGCAGCGATTGATGCAATAAATACAGTACAAACGGCAATAATAAAAACAATAGAACGCCTGATATGCGATGCATAATGGAGATAATCGCCATCGGCGGAAATTTCATACGGGTTAAATCTAGATTAATCGGTCTTGATGATGTATTCACTTGTTTTTCCATAAAATTTAAAGAAGGTTTAGTATGCCATTAACTGTAAAATTATGCGAGAACCTAAACCAAACTTGGCGCAAACACCTAAAAATTTGGTCGGATTATAACTCCTTACAAAATAAAGATGCAATATAATTGGAGGTTTGGAGTTTCACTAACACGCATGCTAATATAATCCAATCCTAGGATAATGAAATATGAAAAAAGAGAATAAGACTATGCCTGAAAATGCAACTTTATCTTTTGAAAATCAATCCGTTGAGTTTCCTATTTATAAACCTACATTAGGTTATAACGTCATTGACGTTAAATCATTAGCAGCCCACCAACACTTTACTTATGATCCTGGTTTTTTTGCAACCGCTTCCTGTGAATCTAAAATTACTTACATTGACGGCGATAAAGGCATTTTATTGTATCGCGGTTATTCAATAGACCAATTAGCGGCACAATGTGATTACATCGATGTCTGCTATTTATTAATTTACGGCGAATTACCCAGCGCTTCACAAAAAAAATCTTTTGAGGCAAAACTTCAAGAGTCTGCTCCTGTGTGTGATTTAACAAGGAATTTATTTACAGGGTTTGCACGCGACGCGCATCCGATGAGTATATTACTTGGTGTTATAGGCGCTTTGTCTAGTCGCGCCGGTAACGCATGTAATTTAAAAAATCCAGAAGACCGCGAACGTGCCGTCATTCATTTAATTGCAAAGGTCCCTGTCATTACAGCAATGGCGTACCGCCATAATCAAGGCAAAGCATTTATTGCACCCGATAAAAATAAATCTCATATTGAAAACTTTTTGCATATGCTATGGGGAGACGATAAAAAAGCGACCAACCCCACATTAATTACAGCACTTGATCGTATTTTCACATTACACGCAGATCACGAGCAAAACGCATCAACATCTACTGTGCGCATGGCCGGTTCAACAGGAACACATCCTTTTGCGGCAATTACAGCAGGTATTAGCGCATTATGGGGTGCTGCACATGGTGGCGCGAATGAAGCATGCTTAAATATGTTGAAAATGATTGGCGATGAATCTGAAATCGAAACCTATATTGCAAAAGCAAAGGATAAAAACGATCCTTTTCGATTAATGGGATTTGGACATCGCGTTTATAAGAGCTATGACCCACGCGCGAAAGTAATGCAAAAAACTTGTTATGACGTATTAGAAGCAACGGATAACCACAACAATCCTTTATTTAAATTAGCACTGAAATTGGAAAAAATTGCACTCGAAGATCCGTATTTTATTGACAAAAAATTATATCCCAATGTGGATTTTTATTCAGGTGTAACATTAAGCGCGATGGATATCCCTTCGAATTTATTCACCGTTTTATTTGCATTAGCACGCACAGTGGGTTGGGCAAGTCATTGGGCTGAAATGATGAGTGATGCGGATCATCCACTGTATCGTCCAAGACAGTTGTATACGGGGTATACGCAACGAGAACTGTGACTGTGTCAAAAATTATAAAATCAGGCTGCTATATTTAAAACACATTATGCTAATACCTACCCAATACCAAAAAACAACCCAGCGTCCACCCCACACTATCTGGACAAATCCCATTCATTTCATCACCTGTGGCTTCGGCTTAGGTGCATTTCCCTGGATGCCCGGCACAATCGGCACACTATTTGCCGTTCCCATCACCATCATGCTATCGCACACACCCATTTGGTTTTATATTCTGGCCTGCGTCATTATGTTTTTAATCGGCATTTACGGTTGTGGAAAAACCAATAAAGATTTTGGTACATCAGATCATCCTGCTGCCGTTATCGATGAAATTGCTACGTTCCCTATCGTCATGATTGGCATTCCACTAACTTGGTATTATTTATTAATTGCCTTTTGTTTGTTTCGATTTTTTGATATTGTAAAACCCTGGCCAATTCGCTGGGTTGATCAACATATGCATAATGGGTTCGGCGTGATGTTCGATGATCTTTTAGCCGCTTTGATTTCTTATGCAGTTTTATTAACAATAACCTTTTTTGCATAATTAAATTTTGATATGATAATTGCCAATGCAAAACGGCGAAGCTCGGATGCTTCACTTATTTTATTTAAACCTATTCTCACTCAAGGATGGAAAATATGCTAATCGAAAAAAATCTCAATCACGCTGGCGAAAGATTAAGACGCGCAAGAATTTTGGCGGGTATTTCTACACGCCGTGAATTTGAAAAAAAATATCAAGTGAGTGCCAACACATTACAGGGTTGGGAACAAGGTAAAAATCCGCTCTCTAAAAAGGGAGCTAAACGCATTTTAGAGGCGTTAAAAAACGAAGGATTAATTTGCTCAATGGAATGGTTAATTCATGGTGTTGGCGTACCACCCCGTCCATTTGAAATGACCTACGGTGAAACTCCCTCTTCAAATGATCTGGATACTTTTCTCAGCTCATTGCATTTACAAGAAGAGCAAGCTATCTACCAAGAATTGCAAACTTTCAAAACGAATAATACCAACTCAATTATTATTACAATTTCTGATGACACAATGGAACCCCAATTTCGCGCGGGTGATTATGTTGGTGGAATTCGTTTAACAAAACCAGAAGATCTTCAATTATACACAGGGCAACCCTGTATTGTAGAATTGTCAGATCACACAATCATACCACGCTATCTTCATGCAGATACTGAATCGGGCACATACACATTATCCTGCACCAATTTCCAATCAAAAAATCCACCCTTAAATATTTTTAACGCAAAAATTATTAGTGCTGCGCCAATTTTGTGGCATCGCAAAAAATTAACAAAAACCACTTCCTAATCAGCAAGTGGGAACAACGAAGTACACACATGAATCTCGCAATGCACTTGCTTGCGATTCACTACTTCAACAAAAAGACAAGCAATCATGTTTTTTTAATAAAAGTATTCAACACCGCATTCACAAATTTGTAGCCATCCGCCGAACCATACTCTTTCGCCAATTCGATCGCTTCATTGATCACCACTTTCAATGGCACTTCGGGACAATGTTGTAATTCATAAAACGCCAAACGCAACACTGCTAATTCAACTGGATTTAAAAAGCTTATCTTACGATCTAATAACGGCGTCATCGTTTCATCAATCGTGGTAATATTTTTTAATGTGCCGAAAACCAATGAGCGAAAATAATTGTGATCAATTTTTTCTTCACGTAAATGATCAACAATAAATTCCTGAATTAACACTTCCGGTGTTTCATTTGAAAAATGCCATTGAAATAAAGCTTGCATTGCAAAAGCGCGCGCTTGATGGCGTTTATTGGGTTTTTTTACATTATTAGCAAAATTTTCATTTTCTGAATTCATTTTTAATGCTCATTTTAATAAATCTTTGATATTTTGTAACTTCTGAATTTCTTCATGAAACGCATTAATATCTTGAAAACTACGATAAACAGAGGCAAATCTCACATACGCCACTTGATCCATCGCACGTAACTCATCCATCATCCACTCACCCAATACCTGTGAACTGATTTCACGTTCGGAACTGGCACGAATATTTTTTAATATTCGATTCAGAGCTGCATCCGTTTGTGCAGTATCAACCGGTCTTTTTTCCAGCGCACGTAACATCCCTGCTTTTAATTTTTCAACATTAAATGCTGTGCGTTCTCCATCACGTTTAATCACCCGCGGCAAGGATAATTCCGCCGTTTCAAAAGTAGTGATCCGTTCATTGCAGGCAACACATTCACGGCGGCGTCTGACTTGAGAACCATCATCACTCAATCGCGAATCAATTACTTTGGTATCTTGTGTGTTACAAAACGGGCAATGCATAGTGCGTGCTCAGTGTGAGTGGTCAATTGTCGCATAAACAGGGAATGCTTGACATAACGCAACTACATTCTTCTTTACATCTGTCAATACTACATCATCATTCATATTGTCTAAAATATCCGCAATCCATCCTGCAATTTTTTTCGCTTCAGCTACTTTAAATCCGCGTGTTGTTATTGCAGGTGAGCCAATGCGTAAACCACTCGTAACAAAAGGTGAACGTGTTTCATTTGGCACCGTGTTTTTATTTAAGGTGATATTGGCTAAGCCCAAACGATTTTCAGCGTCCTTCCCAGTAATATTTTTATTCATTAAATTCACCAGAAATAGATGATTATCCGTTCCACCAGACACAATATCATAACCGCGCTGTGTCATGACGAATGTCATCGCACGCGCATTATCAACGACCTGTTGTTGATAAGTTTTAAATGTTGGATCCAGCGCTTCTTGAAACGCCACTGCCTTTGCCGCAATGACATGCATTAATGGGCCACCTTGCGAACCAGGAAACACAGCAGAATTTAATTTTTTTTCTAATTCAAGATTTTCTTTTGCAAGAATTAATCCACCACGTGGACCCCGCAACGTTTTATGCGTTGTTGATGTGGTGACATCGGCAATATTAACAGGTGATGGATACAATCCTGTTGCAACCAATCCAGCAACATGCGCCATATCAACCATTAAATAAGCGCCAACTGAATCTGCAATTTCCCGAAATTTTTGCCAATCAACAATGCGAGAATAAGCAGAAAATCCAGCCACCAACACCTTGGGTTTATGTTGTTTTGCTAAATCAGCCACATTATCATAATCAATTAAACCCGTTTCCTTATGGATGCCATAATGAAATGCTTTATAAATTTTTCCAGAAAAGCTAACGGGCGAACCATGAGTAAGATGTCCGCCATTAGATAAATCCATTCCTAAAATAGTGTCACCTGGCTGCAACATAGCCGCATAAGCCGCTTGGTTCGCTTGAGAACCTGAATGAGGCTGAACGTTTGCATAATCCGCGTTAAAAAGCTTTTTTACACGCTCTATTGCTAAATTTTCAGCAATATCAACAAACTCACATCCGCCGTAATAACGTTTACCCGGGTAACCTTCAGCGTACTTATTGGTAAGTACAGTCCCTTGCGCTTCCATCACATTCAAGCTTACGTAGTTTTCCGAAGCGATCAGCTCGATATGATCTTCTTGACGTTGTTGTTCACTTTGAATCGCTTTCCATAACGCAGGATCAAATGCTGCAATCGACATACCGTCTCCATCGTAAAAAAACATTGAGGGAAGTGTAACCGATACTCATCTGTTTTCCAATACGGGCCTGGATGCAAACCAAGCCTCTCGCATTAAAATTAAAAAAGTTATCAATAAAACAATCATCGTAATTTACTATTAAAACAGCAATTATCCTACTATAATCCTAGATTCGACAGTTGAAACCGTGTTTTATCAGTTTGCATTAATTAATTGTCTATTACAGATGGATTAAGAAAATTAGTTGAGCGCTTGTAATGAAAAAATATATATTTTTAATTTGCTTCCTTTTCTCAACAGCACTGTTTTCTGCCAATTCAAACTGGATGTCACAAATTCCCAATTCACGCGTAATCAATCAATTAATTATTCCTGGCACACATGATTCTGGTAGCTACGCTATTACCGCTTTATCAAAATTTTCTTTAAGTCCTGATGATCCTTTGCCAACTTGGATTGAACAAGTCAGCAATATTTTGCCGCTGTCTTTAGTGCGAATCATTGCTGCTAATTGGTGTAGAACGCAACCCTACTCCATTGCAGATCAACTCAATAACGGCATTCGCTATTTGGATTTTCGCATTGATTTATTTCAAGACGGTCATTTTTATTTAAATCATGCGCTACTCAGCGTGCGTCTTTCCGATGCATTACAACAAATTAAAACATTTATACAAAATAATCCCAGTGAAATTGTTTTCATCGATATTAATCATATATTCAACATCAATAATGCAGAAAATGAAACACAGCTCGTTCAATTATTGCAAACCTATCTAGGCCCCAATGCGATACCCAATACCTTTCATACAAGCGACACAATTGGTACACTGCGAAAATCCAATCGCAATGTTATTATTTTCATGGATACCAGCCAAATTATTTCATCGCTCGATATGGCAAAATTTGCAGCACATTATTTTTGGCACGAAAGTAATATTAATTCGCCTTGGCCAAATAAATCAAACATGGTTGATTTAAAAAATACATTAGATGCTGAAATAGCAGTCAGGGCACAAACTCAAAATAATAATTTTTTTGTATTGCAACCCATTGAAACAGAAAATACCCATGAAATTATTAACGGTATTATTGACCCCCTGCAATTTCCCACGTCCATTGAAAACTTCACGCTTTCACTTAGTCAGCATTTAAAGGCATGGCTAGACCAATATATCTCGGAATATAAATCACCCGTGATCAATATTGTGATTCAAGATTGGTTTACAAATCAAAGTGATTTAGTGCCCCTGGCAATTCAATATGATACACAAGTACTGACAGTGACGCTCAAAGATCAATCGATAAATACAAAATTAGCTGCGTTAAAGCAGTGGTATCGCACACAACACACAGGCTGAAATGAAAAATATTAATACGCTCAAACGTACAAAATTATCCGGTTACGAGTTTGAAATGATGACGCAAAAAAGTGTGGTTTGATATCCTTTATTTCTAAATTCATTCCATAAATCCATTTGACAAGGTACTATACCCGCCATATCATCTTTGCCATTAGGGAGGGGAGACCAGTGGATTTTGATCGAGTATTGTTTCATGTTGAGCATTCCACTGCCCTACGCCTGCTGCGAAGCAAACAAGCACCAACCACCATTAGCTTTTTCTTTTTTGCTTTTAAATCCAAAAATCGTCTGCAAATTCCCTACGTTGAATTAAAATCTTTATTAGCTGATTTTTTAGCGCAGCGTCATGAAACTGAAGAATCTGACAATACCTTAACACCACAACAATTTCTGGATCAGTGGAGCCATGACAGCCAAGGCTTTATTCGCAAGTATTTTGAATTAAATCAAGATGAGCCAATGACGGAATTAACGGCGGATACGGAGCGTGCACTTGAGTGGATTCAAAATTTGGAAAAACGAGAATTTGTTGGTGCGCAATCCCGTTTCCTTGCCATTTACGAAAACATGAAACGCATCGCAGATCAAACCGACGAAAATCCCGAATCTCGCTTACTTTTTTTAAAAACACAACGCAAAAAAATAGACGAGGAAATTAAAGAAATTCAAACAACCGGCATCGTTAACCGAATGGATGGAACACAAATTCGAGAACGTTTTTTGAATTTAATCGAAGATTCTCGTCGTTTAATTTCAGAATTTCGCTTAGTTGAAGACATTTTTAAAGAAATTACAAAAACAATCAAAGAAAAAAAGCTGCAAGAAATGGCAACTGCTGGAGAAATTCTACGCGACGTATTGGATGCACACGATGCATTAGAAGAATCTGATCAAGGAAAAAGTTTTACGGCATTTTGGCATTTTTTAATTTCAGAAGATGAACAAAATAAACTGAGGAACTTTAGTGAAAAAATACTGGGAACGCCGGAAATTCGCGAATTTGTGCGTAAAAATCCCGATCGCAAATTTGACAGCAGTCTACTCAAACTAAAAAGCCAATTATTGCTCGTCGGACAAAAAGTATTAAAATCTAAATTTAGACTGTCTGAAGAATTAAGAAAACTACTGCATCAAAAAGCATTAGCAGAAAATAAACGCGTCCTAACACTAACATCGCACATTAAAAAACTACTCATAGAATCACGTGAAATGTTTTTAAGCGCTGGTTCACGCGATTTTATCACGGTGCAAGATGGCCTGAATATTCAACTGCCGCTCTCGAGGCCGCTATGGCAACCCAATGCAAAATCACGCTTTAGCAATAAACAGCTTGAAATAGAAGCGCCAGACAACTCCAGTGAAGCTGTATCACAGCTGACAACACTCGTGAATTCACCACCGATTTCAGAAGCAGCATTGGAATCTCGCATTGCGCAAATGCTTACGAACACTGCTCAGGTGTCGTTATTAGACGTCGTTCACACATTCCCCATTCAATTTGGTGCCTTTGAAGTGTTGGGCTATTTGTCTATTGCCAGTCGCAATGCAGAACATATCATGCTGCTTGATCAAACTGAAAAAATTCCTTGTCAAGTGCAAGGGTTTTTTCTCACTACACCGAAAGTGATTTTTACAGGTAAAGTTTTATGAAACCACTTAAAAAACAAGAACAAAATGCCGCTTTTTCCATCGTTTTAATTAAACTGCTGCAGGGATTTATCACTTCTGATGAAAAAAAATATTGGGAACCACTGTTAATTTATCAAGAAACCGTCAGAGACTATTTTGCTACTTTGGGCTTGTCTCTTCATTTAAGCATGGATGACGGCTACGCTTTTCTCAAACAAGGCGCTCTAAAACAAGACGACGCAAGCGCGCAAGACCAGCAAATCGGCGAAGCACTAGAGGAAGCAGCTGATGAAACAGACGAAACCACCGACACACAAATGCCTACATTAGTGCGCAGAATGCCGCTTTCTTTTGATGTGAGTCTATTGTGTATTTTGCTGCGAGAAGCGCTCGAACAATTTGACTCTAAAGTCAGTGATGATCATCGATTGGTGCTACACCGTTTCGATATTTATGATCTATTAAAATTGTTTTATGAGGAAAAAACAGATGAAACAAAACAATTTAAAAAATTTGATACACTGATCAATCGCGTCGCTGAGCTTGGATTTTTAAAAGAACTAAAAGGTAATCAAAATTCATTTGAAGTACGCCGAATCATTAAAGCACAATTTGATGCTGAAAAATTATCTGAAATTAAGGCGCAAATGATCCTAGAAATAGAGGGTGTATAATATGTCACGCCAAAAAATAATCAACGATTCTGGCTTTAAACTCGATCGATTTGAAGTGTATAACTGGGGTACCTTTGACGACAAAATTTGTGTCCTGAATCCAGATTGCTTTAGCGCATTGCTCACAGGTGAAAATGGATCTGGTAAATCAACACTTGTTGATGCACTCTTAACTTTGCTTGTGCCAAATGTAAAACGAAATTACAACCTTGCCTCTGGGAACGAAAAAAAGGAACGCACAGAGTTAACCTACATGCGCGGCGCCTATGGTCGAGAGCAAAATGAATTGGGCGGCAGTCAAACCAAATTTCTTCGAAAAGAGGAAAGCTATAGCGTATTGCTCGCAAAATTTCGTAATGCGCACACCTTTGAATCGATTACCATCGGGCAATTTTTTTGGTTTGAATCAGCCACACTGAACAAATTATTTTTTGTATCACACAACGATATTTCCATCCAAGAACATTTTAGCAAAATAAAAAACGTAAAAGAAATTCGCACGCGCTTAAGGAATATTGCACAAACAACCATTTTTACAACATTTTCTGATTATCAAGCTTATTTTATCCGCTATGTTGGCTTGCGATCTGAAAAAGGGCTAGATTTATTCAATCAAATTACTGCGATTAAAGAAATTAATCGACTTAATGAATTTGTGCGAAAACACATGCTTAATGCCAATGAAACACAAGATCTCTTAAATTCACTTTACACCAATTATCAAAATCTTGAACTTGCCTACAAAGCCATTTTGCTTTCTAAAAATCAATTAGATGAATTAAATCCTTTAAAAGAAGAAGCTTTAAAATTTGATACTGTTCAATTGCGATTAACAGAATTTCAAAACAAGCAAAAAACCTTACCCTTTTATTTTGCAAAACATAAAAAAGAAGCGCTCTTAAATCAGCAATCTGCCTTATCACAACAATGCGTGGTGAGCGAGGCAACATTAAAATCTGCTGAATTTAAATTAACATCGATCAATGAGCGAAAATTAGATTTGATGCGCCTGTTGTCGCAAGACAAAGGGGGTCAGGAGCTCGATAGGCTGAGATTAATGTTAAATCAGCTTGAGGAAAAAAGAAAATTCACAAAAAAACAATCTGATGATTACGCGAAATTGGCGAAAACATTGGGCTTATGCGAACAACCTAGCTTAAAAGAATTTGCTAAGAATCTTAGCACTTGTCAATCGACTCAATCTGACATTGCAGCGCGATTAATAATGCTTAAAAATCAACATTATTCTCACAAAAAAGAACAAGAGAAAATATCATTAGAAACTGACACAGTAACACGCGAAATTCAATCCCTCAAAACCAGAAAAAATCGTCTTCCGATTAATCTTATTCAAGTGCGCGATGAGCTCGCAGAAACACTCAATATTTCAACAAACACAGTGCCATTTATTGCAGAATTAATGAAAGTGCAAGATCAAGCGTGGGAGGGTGCAATTGAAAAATTATTGCATACCTTTGCACTTCGCATGCTGGTGCCACAAGATTTATACACGGATGTGTGTAAATTTTTAAATCGTAAAAATATCGGTATCCGGCTTGTTTTTCAAAAAGTGGATGAAACATTGTCGGTAAAGCTGCCACTATTAAATCAAATAGAATCAAATAAACTGTTTCACAAATTAGAATTTAAAAGTAAATCACCTTATGTTTCCTGGTTAAAAGAGCAGATCATTAAAAATTATGATTATGCCTGCGTAGAAGAATTATCTGTTTTTCAAAAGCAATTTAAAGCCATAACGCCACAAGGTTTAATTAAACACGGCGCGAATTTAAATGAAAAAGATGATCGCTTTTCTCTACAAGATAAAAATCGATTTGTTTTGGGATGGGATAATCGAGAAAAACTCGATTGGCTGTTAACAGAAATACAAAACCAAAAGCAATTATTGGATAAGGCAGCACTTTCTGTCCAGCAGAGTGAGCGCGCCATTAATCAATCAGAAATGGTGCAGCGTGCTATTCAAACGATGTGCACCATAGTGGATTTTTCAATTATCGATTGGCGATCGCTTGTCAATGAAATTGACGCGCTTAAAAAGCGTCAGGCTGCATTGATGAATTCCAATCAAAAAATTGATCAAATTCAAAAAGACTTAAGCAGCCTTGAAAATGACATGCGGACCAATCAGTCGCTGCGAGACAATGCACTGCAAGATACAGCAGTTGCAAGCAATGCCATACAAGAATTAGCGAAGGAAATAAGCTATTGTGAAAAAATAGTGGGTGACATTGCACTGAACGCTGAGGCGTTAAAATGGATTGATGTTTTTATGAAAAAGAAAAAACTCAATTTTTCAAAATTAACGCCGCGCGATTATAATTTACTAGAAAAAACTACACAGGATGAATTGAATAGCGAAGCACATAAAACTGAGGTGGAAAAACAGCGTCTTCAAGCAGCACTGGTTCGTAAAATGGCGCAATTTAAATCGCGTTTTAGCGAGCAATCTGTTAATTTTGATACCACGCTAGACTCACTGCCGGGTTATCTTGAACTGCAGCAAAAGCTACAAGCAGAAGCGCTGCCAGAACATGAGCGTCGTTTTAAAAAATTACTGAGTCGCAGTGTCATGAATGATATGGCTGCCTTTAAATCCACACTGGAGTTGGCTTATGAAGATATTGAAGATACCATTTCTGAGCTTAATCACGTATTAATCGGCATGAATTATTCAGATAATTCTTATGTGCAGCTTGAGGTTGCTAAAAATAAAGACGTTGAAATACGCGAATTTCATCATTTATTAAAATATGCCTTGCAAGATTCTAAACTGGATGGCAAACAAGAAACTGGAAGTGAAGTGTATTTTGAAAGAATCAAAACACTGCTTGATCGCCTTAAAAATGAAGAGCGTTGGTCTAAAAAAGTAATCGATGTACGAAATTGGGCTGATTTTTCAGTGTTAGAAAAATCACGACAAACAAACGAAATTAAAAATTACTATTCAGATTCCGCTGGACTCTCGGGTGGACAAAAAGCGAAACTGGCATTTACTATTTTGGGCTCATCCATCGCTTATCAATATGGCTTAAATTTAGGCGCTGAACATGCGACAGAAAAAAAATCATCTGGCAGTTCTTTTCGATTTATCGTGGTTGATGAAGCCTTTAGTAAATCAGATGAAAAAAATTCACGATACGCCATGGAACTTTTCCACAATCTCAAATTACAAGTGATGGTGGTGACACCGAAAGATAAAATTCACGTGGTAGAACCTTATATTCGATCGATTTTTTTAACGCAGATGAATGAGGGGCAAGATCGATCGCAATTAATTAATCTATCTCTTGAACACAGTGGCACACAATGAAAAAGTCAGATATTTTCAAACAATTAAAATTCACGCAAGGTGATGATGCACAAAAAGAAAATGTGTGGCGTAGCAAGTTGATGGCAATTGAAGCGTATACGCCCATTGAATCGTGGGCTGTTGATCGGTTAATCATTCCAAATACAATTTCAGACGGTAAATTACGATTTAAACTATCATTTGATTCAACGTTGCAAACTAAACAAGAAATAGAAACAATTTCATGTCTTTTAGAATTATATGAACAACTACCAGGTCTTACCTTGCGCCCTATTCATTCTATTGAATCATTAGACGTACTGCATTTGAGTGATTATCCTGACCGCGAATGGATTGATGCACTCACGCCTTATTTTTTTACGCATACGAATGACACGCTCACTATTTTACTGCCCGCTTCAGCTGAAATAACTATTTTAAAAGCACTTTGTGCGCAAAATCGACTTTTTTATTTTAATCTAGAACCCGTGTTTTACCGCTTTATTGAAGCAGCTACGATGCATTTTAGGCCAACGCTACAAGAAATATGTGATGGATGGAAGCTGTGGGGTCAGCTGTTGGATACAAATAACAATGCCATCGATCTTTGGGATATTCAAACAGTGACGCCAGGCGGTGTTGCGCGTCAAGGTGAAATGCTTTTTGAATATAATAAATCTACTTATCCCTGGATTGAAACACTGTTATCGTGCGGCCCCTTATCCGTACCCAAATCTGAACTGAATAATTTTCTGTATCATCTATTGTGTCTATTTGATCACAATGCAATTGCTTGGCCCGCTTCTATGCACATAGAACCCATGTTAACACCAACGCAACCCATTTTTTATGTAAAAACAAAAGCAGATAAAAAAAATAATAAAACACAAATTGAAGGCTTTGTATGGTTTCGTGCGTACGGTATCGAATATACCAGCGACATTCATTACACTGCACACGTTCCGCATCGACCAAAAATATTTCATGTCACTGTGCACGATCAATATCATGTTGTTATTTACGTGCCTGATTTAAATACAGAACAGCAGCATTTAAAGGAAATAAAAAATCATGCTGCGCTCGCTTGGCACAGCACGCGACGCGCTTTTAATATACATCCTAGTACTGTCACACCTTTTTTTTATGATTTATTGCGCTTTGGCTGGGAAGTGTGGGCTGAAAATCTTCAAATCAAAATTTTAGAAGAAATTGAAATTCAACTGACAACACAGCAAAATTGGTTTGACATTGATTTAAAAGCATCTAATCAAAAAATAGAAGCGTGGCAGCTCATTCATATGCTGAAGAAAAAACGTCTGTTTATTCAGCTTAGTGATGGCTCACTGGGGCTATTACCCGAAAAGTGGTATGAAGCATTTGAGCGCTTATTTGCATTAAGATGTCCCGCAGCAGAAGATAATTTACAATTTTCTACAGCACATGCTTTTCATTTTGCACAGTTAGCGGAAATGGCAGAAAATTCTGACGATGCAAGCTTTATCAGTGATAATGCATTTGAAGATATTCGGCGTGAAATTCTCAATATCAATGGATTGATGCCGATGCAGCCTGCCAGCACATTTCAATTCAAACTCAGACCCTATCAAGAAATTGGCTTAAGCTGGTTACACTTTTTAGGGCGCGCACGTTTAGGTGGATGCCTTGCGGATGATATGGGTCTTGGAAAAACCGTTCAGGTATTAGCTTATTTGGATCTTAAACGCTTTGAGTTGAAAAAAACAACGGGGTTTAGAACGCTTTTGATTTGCCCTCGCTCACTGCTCGAACATTGGTTTCAAGAAGCGCAAAAATGTGCGCCTCGATTAAAAATTGCTATTTTACATTATGCCTCCATTGCCAAACTCGACACCTTATTTTTGCATTATGATGTATTGATTATTTCTTATGGCCTTACGCGCGTGCATGTGCAAACCCTGCAGCAATATCGCTTTGATTTACTGGTGTTAGATGAAGCGCAATTGATTAAAAATGCCAGCACACAAATTACGATGGCAGTGGGTCAACTCAATGGCGCGCAACGTTTAGCGCTCTCAGGAACACCGATTGAAAATCACATGGGTGAGCTTTTTTCATTATTTGAATTTTTAAATCCTGGATTAACAAATGTGAATTTGCAAAGGCGCTTGAATACGCCAATACAAAATGCAATTGAACCTGATGCACTGTTAACGCATTTTTTAAAGGGTATTCGACCGCTGATTTTGCGCAGAATGAAAAACGAGGTTGCATTTGAATTACCAGAAAAATGCGATCAAGTGATTATTCTGCCGATGCTTGAAGCGCAAGAAACCATTTACAATTCATTGAAAACGTATTATCAAAAGCAACTGAAAAAACATGAGTCTGATTTTTATGAAAAAGCATTTTTCTTAGAAGGAATATTACGATTACGACAGGCGTCGTGTCATCCGACATTAATAAAATCTGAAAACGAAGAACAATTACAATTCTCCAATAAATTTGAGTTCGTGATGGATAAACTGAAAATTATTGTGGGTGCCAATCATAAAGCCATCGTATTTTCACAATTCACATCACTACTGAAATTATTGCGAAAAGAGCTGGATGATACGGAAATTCCTTATGTATATCTTGATGGCCAATCACAAGATCGCATGGCAATTGTGACGCGTTTTCAAGAAAGCGAGGCAATTCCCATTTTATTAGCAAGCATTAAAACAGGTGGTTTAGGCTTGAATTTAACCGCTGCAGCGTATTGTTTTATTTTGGATCCATGGTGGAACCCTGCGATTGAGCAACAAGCGGTGGATAGGTTATATCGAATTGGGCAAGATAAAATGGTGCATGTCTATCGCATTGTGTCGCAACATACCGTTGAAGAAAAAATGCTGCAATTGAAAGAACAAAAACAGAAAATTGCAGATCAGCTAATAACGGCGGATCAGTCGTTTCTTGAGAAATTGAGTTATGATGATTTTCAGTTTTTACTGCAA
>MGXX01000066.1:16605-29132 GCA_001801515.1 Gammaproteobacteria bacterium RIFCSPHIGHO2_12_FULL_38_11 | reverse complement strand
CAGAACATTTCAATCTGCCATCACACTGAGCGCTAAAAAGGGTAAGTTATTTTTGCACAGCTCCTTAGGTTAATTTTTCCGCCAACTCACTCCACCCACGCTGTCCTCAATAACAACATTCATTAAAGACAGTTGAGCGCGAATGCGATCCGCTTCCACGTAATTTTTATTCTTCTTAGCTGTAGACCGAAGCGCAATTAATTTTTCGACTTGCGCTGAAAATTCATCACTCACCTCACCTTGTAAAAAAATTTCTGGATCCATTTGTAAAATACCCAATATTTCGCCACATTTTTTTAATTGTGCTGCTAATGCACTTGCGTCCTTAATATTATTTTCTTCGCGTAAAATATTTATTTCTTTTGCCGTGTCAAACAAAACAGATAACGCAATAGATGTATTAAAATCATCATCCATTGCTGACACAAAATCAGTGGCAGTGGCAGTGGCAGTGACAATGACTAAACCACGTATTGCAGTGTAAAGTCGCTTCAAAGCCAGCATCGCTTTTTCCATATTCTCATCAGAATAATCAACTGGGCTACGATAATGTGACGACAACATAAAATAACGAATAACTTCGACATTGTGTTTTGCCAGCACATCCTGAATCGTAAAAAAATTATTAAGCGATTTCGACATTTTTTCACCGTTCACATTTAATAATCCTGCGTGCATCCAAATATTGGCAAACGTGCAATGATAAGCGCTTTCTGATTGCGCAATTTCATTTTCATGATGCGGAAATTTTAAATCCATGCCGCCACCATGAATATCAAAAGGCTGGCCCAAAATAGTTTGCGCCATCGCCGAGCATTCAATATGCCAACCCGGCCGGCCATTTCCCCATGGTGATTCCCAGCACGGCTCATTTGGCTTTGCCAATTTCCATACGACAAAATCAAGCGGATCATCCTTACCTTCATTAATATCAATACGGGCGCCGACAATTAATTTTTCGATATCATGTTTGGACAATTTTCCATAGGTATGAAATTTTTTAACAGGAAAACAAACATCGCCATTACCTGCAATATAAGCCATTTTTTCTGCTACTAATTTTTCAATTAAGGTAATAATCGGCGCAACAAATTCAGTCGCACGCGGTTCATGCGTCGGTTCTAATAAACACAATGATTTTTCATCCTGATGCATTAAATCAATAAAACGTTTCGTTAATACATCACAAGTCTCACCATTTTCATTGGCACGTTTGATAATTTTATCGTCTATGTCAGTAATATTACGCACATACGTTACTTTATAATTTTGCGAACGAAAATAACGCACCACCATATCAAATACAATCATTGAACGCGCGTGTCCGATATGACATAGGTCATATACGGTTTGACCACAGACATACATTTTTATTTCGCCTGGTGTAATCGGCTTAAATTCGCGCTTCTCAGCTCTCAATGAATCATAGATAAACATTTAACATTCTCCCGATTTCTTCGTAGAACAGCTCCTAATTAAACAAAAAATTCATTATCCGTTGAAGCCGCAAATTAAAAAGCAACAACAAAGATTCAAGCACATTATTTTTAGGTAGTTTACTAAGCCCTTCTTTTCGATCCACAAAACAAATCGGGAATTCCACTATTTTGACACGCAATAAATACAACAACCACATTAAATGAATTTTATAAGCATATCCCGTTGATTTTATGTCAGACCAATTAATTTTTTTTAACACAGAAACACGCGTTCCCCGAAATCCAGTGGTGTAATCCTTTATTTTATAACTCAACATTATTCTTGCTGCCACATTTCCCAAAACAGATAATAATTTTCGATTGAGCGCCCAATTTTTAGGGATAGCACCCCCCGGAACATAACGACTTCCCATAACAACATCAGCACCTTGTTTAAATGCTTCCATCATAGGAGGTAAATATTCAGGGCGATGGGAGCCATCTGCATCAAATTCAAAAACAAAATCCGCATGTAATGTATCAATCGCATACTGCATGGCTTGAAAATAAGCGCTTCCCAAACCGGATTTTTTTTCTTCGGTTTGCAAATAAATATTAGGGAATTTTTGTTGATACTCCCTCACAACCTCTGCTGTATTATCAGAAGAATCACTGTCATACACCAATACAAACATGTCGTAGTTTTTAATTTTAGAAAAAACGATCTCAAGCTCATTCAAAATAATTGAAATATTATTTCTTTCGTTATAAGTTGGAATTATAATGATGACTTTTTCCAATTTGTCTCCGCGATGCACGCCCTCAACCTGGATTGCATTTTTTTATCATCCATCAGAGAAAATAATTTTCCCAAATCAGGTCCATGCTCATGCCCAGTTAATGCAATCCGTAAAGGTTGAAATAACGCCTTACCTTTTATACCCAGTGTTTCTTTTATATCATGAATAATTTTCTCAGCATCTTTTCCATTATTTTCTAATGCTGTTAATGCTGCTGAGAAATAAGTTTTTCCAGCAGATGTTAAAATATTTTTTTGTTCTTCACTGTATTTTACAGATTCTGAAAATAAAACGTCTGCCCACACTTTAACTTCATAGGGAAATTGAACATTGGGTTTAATCGTAGCCATAAAATCACTGCGTTTATTTTCTGGCACTGTATTTTCAATCGATGGACCAACCCACTTCCAAAATTCAGCTTCACATAATTGCAATACCGTCTGCGTTTGCCAAAATAATAATTGTTGCTCATTATATTTTGCGTGCGATTTAGAGAGTGATTCTGTTTTAAATTGTGCGCTTAATTCATCCAGTGTTAAAAATTGGTCGTGCCCAAAATAATGACCTAATCGCGCCAAATAATTCAAAATCGCCATCGGTAAAAAACCTTCTTCTCGCAATGTCCTGATACTCCGACTGCCGTGTCTTTTCGACAACGGACTAGCATCAGGTCCAACAATTAAGGCAATATGCCCATAAGTTGCAACGGGTAATTTCAACGCATTTAAAATGGCAATTTGCCGTGGCGTATTGGTTAAATGATCTTCTCCACGTAAAACATGTGTAACACCCATCAAGGCATCGTCAAGCGCATTACAATACATAAAAGGCGCTGTGCCATCACCACGGCGAATCACAAAATCACCCAAATCATTTGAATGAAAACGCTGTTCACCGCGTACAATATCGACAAAGCTAATCACTTCATTTTCAGGCATATGAAAACGTAATGCGGACTTTAATCCTTCTGATTTTTTTTGTACTATTTCTGCATCAGTTAAATGCAAACAGGTTCCAGGATAACGCGGTGGCTTTCCTGCTTTTTGCTGCAATATACGCTGTAAGGACAACTGTTCTTCGCTACAAAAACAATGATATGCCCTTTTTTGTTCTAGTAACTGCTCATAATAACCATCATAAATCACTTGACGCTGTGATTGATAATAAGGACCTTCTTGCCAATCTAACCCTAACCACCGCAAATCTTCCATTAAAGCTTCGGTATAGTGTTCATCTGAACGGGCTTTATCAGTGTCTTCAATACGCAATAAAAAGCAACCAGCGTGATGTTTCGCTAACAATGCACAAAACAAAGCCGTTCGTATATTGCCTAAATGCACGTAACCAGTTGGACTGGGGCAAAAGCGGGTTTTAAATGTCATGTCTGCGCTCACTTCGTTCACTTTTATTTAATTTTACGCGCTTACTTGTGTTCGCTACGCTCACACGTGCGTGCTTCCGACTGGCGCCTTCGCTCATTTTCATACTCCTACTTGTATACGTAACACAAAGGCAGCTATTATCGCAATTTTAGTCATCGCTGCCAATGAGATCGTGAGCATGAGCACCTTATTTATTTCTGATTTGCATCTCGATGCAAGCCAACCACAGATCAACAACACGTTTTTCTACTTTCTAGAGCATATCGCACCCACAGCAGATGCATTATATATTCTGGGTGACCTTTTTGAACTGGCCATAGGTGATGATGATAACACTGTTTTTACACAATCTATCATTCGGGCTTTGTCGCGTATAATAGAAAAAGGTGTCCCTGTTTTTTTAATGCATGGTAATCGCGACTTTTTAATAGGAAAATCATTTGCAACACGCTCAGGAGTAACCTTAATTTCAGACCCAACTGTTATTGAATTAAATAATCAAAAAATTTTATTAATGCATGGCGATAGTTTGTGTACACAAGATAAAAGTCACCAACGTTTTCGAAAAATCACCCACAATAAAATTATTCAAAAACTATTTTTATCATTACCATTGTCATTCAGACGAAAAATAGCCAATCAAATGCGAAAAGAAAGCGTACAATATAATTCAAAAAAATCAGCTGAAATAATGGACGTGACAGAAAGTGCGGTTGACGCGGCAATAAAAAAATATCACGCCTCAAAATTAATCCATGGTCATACCCACAAACCCCATTTAGGCGAAAAAAGAATTGTGTTGGATGCGTGGCATAACCATGGAAATTATTTACAAGTTGATCATGACGGAAAAATGATCTTAATTAATATTCCGCAACAATAATAAGGAACATGTGCGAAATAATACTAAACCGGAGACGCAATAAATTGCGCTTCTACATCACGCGCTGACATCATCAAGGTTTTCATTTCTTCAACAGCCCGTTGCATGCCAATAAACAGTGCTCTGGCAACGATACTGTGCCCGATATTCAATTCATTCATTATAGGAATTGCTGCAATAGCCTGCACATTTTCAATATGCAAACCATGCCCTGCGTTCACCACTAAGCGTAATTGATGCGCGTATTCCGCTGCATCAACAACACGCTTTAATTCAACTCGACTTTCAGGTGTTTTATGTGCATTTGAATAAGCGCCTGTATGTATTTCAATCGTTGGCGCACCACAACGTTTTGCTGCTTCAATTTGTGCTTTATCAGGATCAATAAACAAAGAAACAATTACGCCAGCTTCTGTTAAACGTGCGCACACTTCCGTAATTTCTTCGATACGGCCAAGCACATCCAAACCACCTTCTGTCGTTAATTCATGCCGTTTTTCAGGCACCAAACATACGTAGGCTGGTTGAACAGATTCAGCAATCGCAATCATTTCTTCAGTAATTGCCATTTCTAAATTCAGGGGGACGTTCAATGTTTCTTTAAAAGTATAAACATCGGAATCTTGAATATGTCTTCGATCTTCACGTAAATGCAAAGTAATGCCATCTGCCCCCCCTTTAATGGCTTTAAAAGCAGCCTGTACAGGGTCTGGGTAATCAACACCGCGCGCCTGCCTTAGCGTCGCTACATGGTCGATATTAACGCCTAAGCGAATAGTCATGATTGTGCCTCCTCCTGTTTGCTTCAATCGAGTGGATTGTAAAGAGATAGGTCTAAAAGTGCAAGCGGTCTAAAAAGTTATTTCTATGTTCCGCAAAATGAGCGCTTTCTTTCTGGTGCTTTGTCTGACGTTAAACGAATGGATTTAGAACGAGAAAAAAAACCTGGGCAGCCGCCAGTTGGTGTGTCGACTGTATTTTCAAGCGTCGTCATCTTTCCGCCTAAAGTAAACGATGGGGGTGGGGATGTAACCCTTGATCGTAACGGTATTTCTGGGCTGTTAAATTTCATCAGTAAGTTCAAGGCAGGCTGATGTGTGCCACAATAATAGATTCGAACACAACCCACATCCTCACCGGGATATTTTCCAAGATTACTTTCTAAGTTATGATAATTTTTAACTTCGCCAGAAAAAACAACACCTCTTCCTTCCCCAACATGCCCATGATAATAACTGCCAGGACACTCATTTTTATCCGGTAAACAAAGCGATGTGCGACATGCTTCGCCTGCAACTTTTTTAAAATTTCTTTCTCCTGTTGCAGCATTCAATTCTTTCGTCGACTCAAAATCATTTTTTAAAATATTTGGCCTTCCCCATAAAAATCCACGAGGCGCATAGCTTGAATTATTGAAAATAGGTTCAAAAATAGCTTTAGGATTGTTTTCCTGAAATTCATAAAGTTCATTAAGGATATGATCTGGTAATAGCAAATCACTTAATTTTTCACCCTGCTGACAATATACTTTTCGCTGAAATTTTTCATTTATTGTGTCGATTGTGTTGATTGTATTTTCAACTGTCCCCTCTTGATATATGACAGAAAAAAATTCAGCCAAACTTTTAACTTGATAGGCATCCACAGGTGCATGAAAAAAACGATCAACCGATTTATTATCTACAGATACAGCATGCCCCATTTTCAAATAAGGTTTATATGCTCGCTCAATTTGTGCAGCAATGATTTCATAAGGCACTACATTATGCTTTAAGGCAATACCCAAGTGCACTAATGAACGATCAGCATCATTGCGCATCCCACCACCCAACTGCCCTCTGGTTTTTAAAATAGCCAAAAATCCTTTTTGATATTGCAGCATGAACTGTTCATCGTGATTGGAATAAATAATAATGTATTTAGCAAGCTTGTCTTCTGGAAATTCTTTTTGTTCATCCAGATAAGCAAGTAAAGCAAGCGTGAATGCATCTTGTTCGCGGCGATCACCCAACAAATCACCTTCTTCCACCGTCATGAGGTGATGATGAACCGGTAACCCGCCTACGCTTATTTTTTGTCCGTTTTCAATAATTTCCTTACCTCGAACTATGGCATTAAATGCCGTCATATTGTTTTTTACCGCATCATGTATTTTTTTATATTCACTAGACCACTTTGCACCCACTGCTGGAACATTATATTGATTAAGCATTTTTAATAATCCAGCATGCGAATCATAAAGCGATTTCAAAGCAACATACTGCGTTGATGTTATATCTAAAACGCCTGTTAGCACACGCAGATAAATCATCCGAATTGTATTGGCATGTGCATCAGCAAAGGCAATAGTTTCTGTTTTATAGGATTTTTTTTCTTCAAACGTTAATGCTTCGTACGCTTCGCGCATGGATTTAAATTGTGGCAAAATAACAGGCGGGATATTCAGATCAACAGACACCTTGATAATCCCACTACGCTCTTCAACCGTGCTCGACAATTTTTGAGCGTTTCTAGGAGAAATGCTCGGCGAAGTTTGAAGACTCCAATCGCGAGACATATCTTGAGATTCAGATGTTGGAGAAACTATTGAACCTAATGCGGGAGATTGGGTCGGATCATAATAAACTAGTTTACGACTCATAACTTTTTAACCTGGTAATACTACTCTTAACAGGGGTCATATTCTACACTTCAAAAATTAAGGAATACTTAAATAACACTAAAGAATTTACGACTATTCAATGGATTACTGCCTAACAAATGGGTTAATGCCAATCTCATTAGCCGTTTTGTCGCCTGTAAGGTAAGGTCTGTATCAAATTTTTCTTGCGCAATCGAGAGTAAATCGTTTCCAGAAAAAGCAAAGTGGTCTTTTTCATCACAGCGTAAAAAACCCTGATGATGTTCATAACGATAAAAATTATCAGCGACAATCGGTAAACGCGTTTTCGCTTCCTGAGTTAAAGACAAAGCATAACCCAACTCTTCCAATAACTTTTTTTCAAACAGGCGTAAAATAGGCGGTATGTCTTCATTTTTTTCCAAAGAACACAAGCTTTTACTATAACGATCAAACAAACCAGGATGTGGATCATCTTTGTGCAATAAACGAATTATTAGCTCATTTAAATAAAATCCACAAAATAAATATTTTTGATTAAGTTGGTGTGGTAATCCGCTGAGCTCAATATTACCCAACGTTTTTAACTCATGATGCCCAGACCATGATGTCAACATTGGTGTGAATAATTGTAATTGCCCTTTATAACGCGATTGTGGCCCGCGCGCACTACGCGCAACTGCGGAAATACGGCCATGATGTTGACTAAAAAATTCGACAATTAAACTGGTATTACTATAGGGTCGGGTATGTAAAACGTAGACAGGCGTTAGGTCGATACGATGCATAAGTGTCTATCCTGCTTCAGAACCCGAGCGTTAGCGCTTAAGGCCGCCCTGAGCTAATTTATTCCAAAATCCGTCAAAGCCCGCAGATCATCCGACCAATTGGATTTTACTTTTACCCAAGATTTTAATAATACTTTTTTACCAAAATATATTTCCAAGTCTTTACGTGCTTGTGTACCCACTTCTTTTAAGACTAATCCGTTTTTCCCGATGACAATCGCTTTTTGTGTTTCTCTGCCAACCCAAATAATCAGTGATATTTTCATGATGTCATCTTCTTCTTCCATCGCATCAACCGTCACTGTTAACTCATAAGGTAGTTCATCACCCAGTAATCGCATTAATTTTTCACGCATAAATTCTGACGCAATAAAACGATCACTGCGATCAGTAAATTGTTCAGGCGAAAATAAATTGCCTTCGTGTGGTAATAATTCAATAATTATTTTTTCTAGGTCATCAACCTGCAATCCTGTTTTTGCAGAAATAGGAACAACTTTTTTAAAATCCATTTGTTTCGCTAAATTTTCCATAAAAGGCAATAATTCGGCTTTCTGTTTTATCCCATCTATTTTATTAATCACTAAAATAACAGGAATTGATAATGCCTTTAATTGTCGCAAGACAGACGCATCTTCTGCATCCCATCGCATCGCTTCAATTAAAAATAAAACCACATCTACTTCGCCTAGCACATTTCGTGCAGCACTGTTCATCACGCGATTCATTTCATGCTTTTGTTCAATGTGTAATCCAGGGGTGTCGACAAATACGATCTGCGCAGCATCCGTTGTTTTAATGCCTAAAATACGGTGTCTGGTTGTTTGTGGTTTGCGCGATGTGATCGATATTTTTTTACCTAAAAAATAATTCATCAAAGTAGATTTACCGACGTTCGGTTTTCCGATGATGGCGACGTAGCCGGAAGATAACCCCCTTTGAAAAAGGGGGTCGGTAACGCAGTTACCCGGGGGATTTGTCATAGGTTCTCCAAAAATAATTTCGCTGCGATCTGCTCTGCCTTTCTGCGACTAGCGCTAACGCCGCATGTTTTATGCGGTAATCCGTTGACTTGACATGTCACCGTAAAAGTTTGTTTATGTGCAGCACCTGTTGTTTTACAGCGATAAAAAGGCAAGGGCATTTTCTGTGCTTGCATCTGTTCTTGTAATATTGTTTTGGCATCTTTCACATCAGTAACAGAATCTATTTTTGCAATATAATCACCATACCACTGCAACACACATTTCTGCACAGTTTGAAAATCGGAATCCAGATAGATTGCAGCAATAATTGCTTCAAAGCATCCCGCTAAAATAGATTCACGTTGATGACCTCCACTTTTTAATTCACCAATACCTAAATTCAAACAATCACCCAGCCCCAATTCAGCCGCAATTTTCGCAATCGTTTCCCCTTTTACCAATGCTGCCCGCAAGCGGCTTAATTCACCTTCGCGTAATTTCGCATGCCGAGAAAAAATTTCAGTGGCAATAATTGCGCTCAATACGGAATCACCTAAAAATTCTAAGCGTTCATTGTTTTTTACTTTTTGTTTGCTGCGATGGGTTAATGCGAGCGTGAGCAGTTCTTCGTTTTTGAATGAATAGTTGAGGTGTTGTTGCAATGTTTTTAGATTAATCATAATAAAATAACATCATTTTTTTTCGCCGCATTTTTTAATGCTTTATCAAAGGTTGCCAATGGAATACTTTCTCTCATTGCAATTTCTAAATATGCCGCATCATACACGGTTAATTTTTCTGTTTTTGCAAGCGTGTAAATACTACCCATTGTTCGCAACGAGGTTTCATGATCAACATAAATCGGCAATTCGACTAAAAATTCTTTAAACTCCGCCACCTCCAGTGCGGTTAATTTTTTTTGACGCTCTGCTAAACACAACACATTCGCCACTTCTAAGGACCAAATAGTAGGAACTTTTGCTTTTTTCTCTTCAAACATGCTTAAAATTAAATCCGCTTTTTCAGTCATGCTATCGTCTCTTAAAATCCACGCCATCGTCACGGAGCAATCCAATACCATGTAATCATTTGCCTTCATCGACGGCCCTTATTTTTTAATTCACACACTTCTGCTGATGACATTTTAATACCACGCTTAACAATTTTTTTTCGAAGTGATAAAATTCCAGAGATAACCTCATGGATAGCCAAATGAGGCTTATTGGCAGCAGGTGTTAACAATGCAACAACACGACCATATTTTGTGATAGCAAAAGATTCACCCAGGTTCACCCGATCCAGTAATTGAGATAAATGTGTTTTTGCATCAAACGAACCAATTTCACGCATGACTTCTCCCCTTGACAATTTAAACCAGTTAGACCAGCTTAACTTATTAAGGGTAAAATTGCAATGCGCTATTTCTTCAAGACCGCGAGAAATGCATCCTGCGGTATCGCCACCTTACCAATTTGTTTCATGCGTTTTTTACCGGCTTTTTGTTTTTCCAGTAATTTTTTCTTACGCGATATATCACCGCCATAACATTTTGCCGTCACATTTTTTCGTAAAGCTTTAATTGATGTGCGTGCAATGATTTTTGCACCAATCGCTGCTTGCAAAGCAACATCATACATTTGTCTTGGAATAATTTTTTGCAACCGTTCAGCCACTTCGCGCCCTGCAGATTGCGCATGATCACGATGAATAATAGAAGCCAAGGCGTCCACCTTATCACCATTAATTAAAATATCTAATTTTACTAAATCAGCTTCAATAAAATGATCAAAGCTATAATCAAGGGAAGCAAATCCACGGCTGATTGATTTTAAGCGATCAAAAAAATCAGAAACAACTTCAGATAAAGGAATTGAATATTGCAGCGAAACTTGATTACCGACATACAATAATTTTTTTTGTATGCCGCGTCTTTCAATACACAATGTAATCACGCTACCCACATATTCATTCGGTGTCAAAATAGCCACATCCGCAATCGGCTCACGTAATTCTGCAATCGAGGAAGCATCAGGTAGTTGACAAGGATTATCAATATAAATTGTTTCGCCATTTTTCATTACTAATTCATACACAACAGTGGGGGCTGTTGTAATTAAATCCATATTATATTCGCGCTCTAATCGTTCTTGCACAATTTCCATGTGCAATAAACCTAAAAATCCACAGCGGAAACCTGAACCCAAAGCCGTTGAATTTTCAGGTTCATAAAATAATGCGGCATCATTTAGACGTAATTTTGAAAGCGCTTCGCGAAAGGCTTCATAATCATCTGCACTAATGGGAAATAAACCAGCATAAACCTGTGGTTTTACTTTTTTAAATCCAGGTAAAGACTGTTCTGCAGGTTTTCTACTTAATGTTAATGTGTCA
Source organism: Gammaproteobacteria bacterium RIFCSPHIGHO2_12_FULL_38_11 (assembly GCA_001801515.1). The sequence continues at coordinate 17,885 of MGXX01000066.1, read as the reverse complement.
CCGACTGGTGCGCCGAAAATGTCTTTGATACCAGCAACAACATAACCCACTTCACCCGCTGATAATTGTAAAAGGGGATGACGTTTGGGTGTGAATATACCGACACCATCTACCAAATGATCACGACCGGTGGACATCACGCGAATTTTATCACCGACTTTTAACACGCCTTGTTTAACACGCACTAAAGAAACAACACCCAAATAACTATCAAACCAGGAATCAATAATTAATGCTTGTAACGGTGCATCATAATCACCCGCGGGTGCCGGAATTTTTTCAATTAATTGTTCGATTAATTCAGCAATTCCCATGCCTGATTTTGCACTGACGGGCAAAGCATCTTGTGCATCTATTCCAATAATTTCCTCAATTTCTTTTTTTACTTTATCAGGATCAGACTGCGGCAAATCCATTTTATTTAACACAGGCAATACTTCAAGATTTTCAGCAATCGCGGTATAGCACGTTGCCACCGTTTGGGCTTCAACACCCTGTGCAGCATCGACAACCAAGAGCGCGCCTTCGCAAGCAAATAATGAACGGGATACTTCATATGAGAAATCCACATGTCCTGGCGTATCAATAAAATTAAGCTGATACATTTCACCATTTTTTGCTTTATAAAAAAGCGTCACGCTTTGTGCTTTAATTGTAATCCCGCGTTCGCGTTCGATATCCATGCTGTCCAACACTTGCGCTGTCATTTCGCGGTCAGAAAGGCCGCCGCAAAGTTGAATGAGACGGTCAGCAAGCGTCGATTTACCGTGATCGATATGCGCAATGATTGAAAAATTGCGAATATGCGTTTGTGGAATGATGATGTGATTTTCAATTGTGGACATTGCTCACCCTTATTTTTGGCTATCGTACCGTAACTTCGATATTTTCGCACGTTTTAAAATGCCCAAAACCCTGAGTGTTGCGCTCCTGGAAAATCAATAGCAACTTTCCCTCAAAATACGGTATTGCAAAATAATCCCTCGGGTTTATAGTTTCTTTTCTTTTCGAATATCAGAAACTTGACACTAGTTCACCAAGTGTTATACTTTAAGGATAGCCAGATGCGAATTTTAGCAACGCGGTATTTTGCAAGATGGGCCAAACACGAGAAAGTGAGCAACAAAAAAATTCTTAAGGCCGCAGAGGAATTACAAAATGGCTTGCACGACGGCAATTTGGGTGGCGATATTTATAAAAAGCGAATTGGTATCAATAATCGCGGAAAAAGAGATGGCGGTAGAATGATTATTGCTTTCAAATCTGAAAATAACATTTTT
>MGXX01000066.1:0-16576 GCA_001801515.1 Gammaproteobacteria bacterium RIFCSPHIGHO2_12_FULL_38_11 | reverse complement strand
TTTTAATTAAAAATAACGAACTAATCGAGGTCAGCGATGAAAAAAAAAGCAATAAAGGAAATAAAAAAAAACAAAGAAGAACCCTTCGTATACCTAACTCCGCTTGAAGTCTCCCATGAAATCGCACGCGGACTTTACAAACTAAAAATGATTAATGAAAAAACCATGCGCGAATTTGACATTCGGTGTTTACCAAAAGTAAAAGACTTATCAAGTACTGAAATTAAAAAAATCAGAACGAAAGAAAAATTAAGCCAAGCAGTCTTTGCACACTATCTCAACACCAGCGCTTCAACAGTAAAGCAATGGGAAATCGGCGCGAAACATCCGCGCGGAACGTCATTAAAATTATTGAATTTGGTGCATGATAAGGGAATTGGCGTGCTAATTTAAATATAAAACACCCCGCTTCCGCATCAACACCCCCTCTTCTAATTTAAAAACCGGATGCGCGTCCGGTGCTGCGTTTAACACATCTTTTTGAATTTGTTTTAAATGTTTCTCATTTGGCATGCGGAGATTATTTTGGCGGAACCATTCACGAAGGACTAAGCGTTGACGGGGTTCGGATAATAGAAGTAGTTGCTTAAGATCAAGTGCATCGCAGGAATCACACGCAGGCTTCCGCCCGCGTTTCTGTGCTATTTTAAAATCACACGCAGGCTTCCGCCCGCGTTTCTGTGCTATTTTAAAATCACACGCAGGCTTCCGTCCGCGTTTCTGTGCTATTTTAATAAAGCGCGTCTCCACTATTTTTTGATAATCATCTCGCGCAATATCTGCAATAATTTTTTCTTGCTCTGCCATTAATCGCGCACTGCGCGAAAAATTTTCCATCACTGCCGGAAAACGTTTTTTTAAAATGGGAAATATTTCATGACGTAAATAATTGCGATTAAATTTTATGTCAGTGTTACTGTCATCCTCAATCCATTTTAAATTATTTTCTTTTGCGTATTTTTCTAATTTCTCACGTGTAAAATGTAATAATGGGCGAATTAGAAAACTGTCACCCAGCTTTTTTTTAATGGGCATTGCTGATAAACCTTTTGGACCTGCACCACGCAATGCTTGTAACAAAAAAGTCTCTGCTTGATCATTGGCATTGTGCGCTGTTAATAAAACACTGTTTTTATCAAGGTGTTTTTGTAAAACTTCATAACGTGTGTTACGTGCTTGTTCTTCTAAACTGTCACCCGCTTTTAAATTAATATTAATTCTTTCAATAATAATAGGGATATTTAATTCAGCGCATGTTTTTTCACAATGTTTTTCCCAGTTTATTGATAAGGGATTTAATTGATGGTTCACGTGAATGGCTTGGATATTAATTTCTGGGTTTTGTTTTTTTAATTCGGACATTGAGTGTAATAAGACATGGGAATCTATGCCGCCGCTGTAAGCGATAACGAAATTTCGACTACTTGTGAGCGCTAATAAACAATTTTGCAAATTCATGTGCATGCTTCGTCGCTTCCACTCGCTAACGCTCGGGGCTCTGAGCTGATTATATAGTATTCATCCAAAAATTCTGACGGGCTTGCACCAAATCATCGAGTGACGCTGTTTGTAAGGATTTTAAATTCGCTGCTAATACTGCTTTTAAGGATTCCGCCATCGCACCCGGATTGCGATGCGCCCCACCCAAAGGTTCTTCAATCACTTCATGAATTAATTTTAATGATAACAATCTTTTTGCAGTGAGATTAAGCGCTTCGGCCGCTTCCCCCGCTTTTTCCGCGCTCTTCCATAAAATAGACGCACAACCTTCAGGCGAAATAACAGAATAATAACTGTATTGCAGCATTAATGTGCGATCCGCTACACCTAACGCTAATGCACCACCAGAACAACCTTCCCCTAAAATGGTGGCAATAATCGGCGTTCTTAATTCCGCCATTTCATATAAATTTCGCGCGATGGCTTCACTTTGATTTTTTTCTTCTGCTGTAATACCCGGATACGCACCGGGTGTGTCAATAAAAGTAAATAATGGGATATTAAATTTTTCAGCCAATTTCATTAAACGTAAGGCTTTACGAAAGGCTTGAGGAGAGGCCATTCCAAAATTACGCATCACTTTTTCTTTTGTTGTGCGCCCCTTTTGATGCCCCATCACCATAACCGCTTCGCCATTTAACCGTGCCAATCCACCAATAATAGAGGCGCCATTAGATGAATGACGATCACCATGCAACTCATCAAAATCTGTAAATATTTTTTCAATATAGTCGAATGTATACGGACGCAAAGGATGACGTGCCACTTGCACAATTTGCTGATCAGATAGTTTTGAAAAAATAGAGCGGGTTAATTCATTATTTTTTTGTTCGAGTTTCGCAACTTCATCGCTGATGTCAATATTTTGATCAGCACTAACACGTCGTAATTCGGCTATTTTTTCTTCAAGTTCTGCAATGGGCTGTTCGAATTCAAGGTAATCTAGATTCATAAGTTGTTTACACGCTTGTTGCGTCTCCACTGCGTGGAGACACAACTGGCGTCTCCATTCTATTCATATTTTTCGACACGGCATTCGACCCACAGTTAAAACAGACTGCGTTACCGCTCGGCAGCGGCGTACGACAATCAAAACATTGTTTGGTTTGCGTCTCTTTTAATTCACTATTGACAGCAACACGTTGATCAAACACAAAACATTCACCATTATAAAAATCACCACCACACTTTTCAAAATAATTTAATATACCACCATCCAATTGAAACACATTTTTAAATCCCTTTTGTGCCATTAATTCAGCGGCTTTTTCACAACGAATACCGCCCGTACAAAAAGTAACAATGGATTTTTCTTTTATCCCATCTGGCAATAAATCAACTGCGTCTGAGAATTCACGAAAATGCGCAATATTCAAATCCACTGCATTTTCAAACGTACCCAACGAAACCTCAAAATCATTTCGTGTATCCAACATAATCATATCGCGTTTTTCTTGGTACCATTTTTTTAATTCTTCAGGAGAAATATAAGGCGCTGTTTTCTTTTCAGGAATAATGTTTGCATTATTCATTGGAATAATTTCTTTTTTTAAACGCACCAACATACGATTAAACGGCTGATAATCCGTAAAACTTTCTTTATAAACAATATCGCTAAATTTAGGAATCGCCCTCAAGTAACTCACAAACGCATCAATATTGTCACGCGACCCCGCTAAAAATGAATTGATGCCTTCGGTACTCAATAAAATTGTGCCTTTCAAATCACACGCATCTGCTTTCGCTTTTAGATCAATACGCAGTTGGCGTAATTGCGATTCTGGTATTGAAACAAACCGATAACCCGCCATATTAACAATAGAAAGATCACTCACATTCACACTCCCACTCACACTGACTGAGCATATCTTACCCCTCATGCGTAATATCAGCAATCTTGAGTTGCTGTATAATCACATTCAAGTTACTCTAGGGTGAATTAGCGCTAAAAACAACAGGATGGACTTATGAGAAAGCAACTCACCAAAATTATGATTGGATCGCTGGCACTGATGGCAATGACATTAACCGGTTGTACAAAAAAACCTGATGCAGCAACAAACAATGACCCGCTTGAGGGCTACAATCGTTTTATGTTTGCGTTCAATCACGATATTGATCGCGTGGCCATCCGTCCAGCTGCTCAAACCTACAAATTCATAACGCCTGTTGTTTTACAAAAAGGTGTTACCAATTTCTTTAACAATACATTTGAAATCACCACTTTTCCGAATGATTTTTTACAAGGTAACTTCAAATATATGGCGGTTGATTTATGGCGTTTTGTTATTAATACCACTTTGGGTGTTGGCGGATTATTCGACATTGCAACCCGAATTGGCATTCATCCCCACATGGAAACATTTGGTTTGACCTTGGCGAAATGGCGTCAGGGTGCGCCCTCACCTTATTTTGTCGTACCTATTTTTGGGCCTGCAACAATAGAAGGCGCCTTTGGTTTAGCGGGCAATGCAATGATGACACCATGGCCATACTTCAAGAGCAATTATATTACATATATTCCACCTACTGTGGGCTTAATCAGTCTACGTGCTGAATATTTAGCAGCAGATAAATTAATTGACAATGCATTTGATCCCTATCTTTTTGTTCGTGACGCCTTTTTACAAAGAAATAAACAAAGAATTGAATCAAACAACGCGCATGCTACAGGTTACTAACTTTGAAATTTCTTGAATTGGGGACTGTTTTTTTAAAAGCGTTTTTTACAAATCCTCGCGCAATCGGAGCAGTCGTACCCAGTTCATCCTATCTTGCTAAAAGCATGGCGAACTGTATCGATAAAAAAAAACAGGGATTTGTTTTAGAACTGGGACCTGGAACTGGCGTTGTCACTAAAGCCATCCTAGATGCCTCAATTCCCAGCGATAAACTCATTGCACTTGAAATCAACTCGCAGTTTGCAGACCCCCTGCGTAAACGATTTCCAGACGTGACTATCATCGAAGGAAATGCAACACACTTATCTCAATTGTTTAAAAATAAAAATATCACCACAGTTATTTCAAGCTTACCGTTACTTTCACTATCCGATGATGACCGTGAGAAAATACTTAAGGAAATCCAAAAAATATTATCACCCGGCGGACAATTTATTCAATTTACATACTCCAGAAAAACAAAAGAAAAATTTTACCCGAAAAATTTTGTGCTTACTCACTCATTTACGGTATGGCGAAATATCCCGCCAGCACGCGTGATGGTTTTTCAATTATAGAGAAACTGAATGTTCATCAACATAATCCTTTTCGAACCCGAAATTCCGCCCAACACAGGTAATATTATTCGTTTATGCGCCAACACGGGTGCAGAGCTTCATTTAATTCACCCATTAGGATTTTCTATGGATGAAAAAGGATTACGACGCGCAGGATTAGACTACAAGGAATTTGCTACGGTAAAAGAATATGAAAACTGGGAAACTTTTTTATCGAAACAAAAACCCGAGCGCATTTTTGCGTGTAGCACAAAAGCATCACACTGCTATTCAACGGTTGTTTATCAAAAAAATGATTATTTACTATTTGGCCCAGAATCGCGTGGATTACCAGCAAATTTATTAAACTCAGTAGAAAATAAAATTCACATTCCCATGCAAAAAAGCAGCCGCAGTTTGAATTTATCGAACGCCGTTGCGGTTATTCTATACGAAGCACTGCGACAATTGTCATTTCCAGGATTAATCACGTTTAAATCCTCCCCCTAATGCAGTAATTAGGCCAACTGTTGACGTCATTCTTAATGTTGTAACTAACATCCACCGCACTTTTTTCGGCAGCATAGGCATTCATTTGCGCGGTCAAGACATTTAGATACGATGACGTTCCCGCTTTAAATTGATTTAATGTTAAACCCCCCCCATTGTTTCTACAACAAGAACAATCAATTGCCAGCAACCCACTTACTCAATCGATTCCATACAACTAAGCTTAAAACATAATTTTAATAAAGCTGCGGGAAGAGGTAAGTCATGAAAATCACTGTCAATCAAGCACTACAAATCATTTATGAAAACCGCGGCGTTGTTAAAAACATCAGTTCAAGCCTTAATGATCAACAAAATTGGCCATTTATACTAGAGCAGCTGAAAAATCCTGAATCTAATCGCCCTTTAAAAGCCATTTCTAAATATGCTAACCGCACGAAATATTTAGATTTAAAAAAAAATAAATGGACCAATCGTACAATATACGGTGCTCGGGGACGTGCAAAAAATACAAAGTTCATTAAAAAAACATCTGTCACACTTGTTCCAAGCAATGGAAAAATAATTTTATTTCCAGTGAAGTTTCCAGTTGGCATACTCTTTGATCTCACCTTATGTAACACAAAAAATGAAAAATATATTTTTTCATTAAATGCAAGCACTAATAATAAATGGTGGATTAAGAATAATAACAACGACATAAACTGCGCCTCAACAACAATTCAAGCATTGATTAATTTAAACAAGAAAGCAGTTTTATCTGGTCATGCACCCGATTGGAATGAATTGCTCATTTCACCTTGTAAAGAAGCATTATCTGCAGTGTTTGCACCTGTTGATGATTTAGCGACACGATTAAATACACAACTACGCCGAGAACAAATTAAAAATGAATTAGCCGTTGAATTACCTTTACTGATCATGACAAACAACGCAGCTGTGCGAGAATATACAAAAGAGATGCAAACAAAAGACCTATTAAATGCTAAAAAGTCGCCAACATACTCAATTGAATATAAATTTTATCTGGCGCTGGGGGGTGAAAAATATATCAAAATGCTAGATGATTCAAACTGGACTTTTTCCCAAGCACTTGAAAACGAAAACTGGAAGAAAGCAATAAAACACTTAAACGCTGGCTTGGTTAATTTAAATTCTTGTCATGAAAATAATTTGAATAAATTAGTAAATGAAATATTAAAAATAAGTGACGATCATCTTCTTGATAAGCTCATTATTAATTTGCAAGCATCAAAAAAAGATGCCTTGAATCAAAATAGTATTAACAGCCTACTCAAACACTACCTCCATAAAGGTAATACAGACTTAATTGAACGCTGCATCAAAAACAGTAGAGGCTATATTTCATCAGAGGTTTTTGAAATTGGCATTAGAAAAAATAATTGCTTTTTTCTTTTGAATGCGCTTTCAATGGTAGACAAACGAGATCCAGCTTGCTACTTAAAAATAGTTGAAGCACTATACAAAGAAAAACATATTAGCATAGAAAATGCACTTACTGAATTTAACATACTGTTAAATTTAATTAACAAGCAGGAATATGCCAGCACAATAGAATCTATGTTATGCACTACAACATTGCCATTACCTCAAAATGTAATAGAAAGCTTATTACTACATTACTTAGATAGAGATAAAAATACGATGGTCCGTTTTTTTCTTGAAAAATACACAGGTGACATCACACCAGAAATGCTTTGCATTGCTATTGAAAGAAAGAATTACAGTTTTAGTATTGATGCAATTTTAAAAATGCAAAGTAAAAATTTAATTTTCTGGGTTAAATTATTTAAAATCACAGATTTAATAGTATTAATGCGTTTAGGTCACTTAGATAAATTATTTAATAAGCTACTGGGCGAAAAAAGTTATGCTATTCTAGATGAACTAATCGCTAATATATTGTCCACCGGAATTTCATTTTATGGAATAGGTGCAAATAATGTATTATCCCATTATCTCAATAGCGATAAAACAGATATATGCGCACTTCTTATTAAATATTACAACGGTAAAATTAACAAGGAAATCATTGAAGCTGCACTTCTGAAGAAAAATTATGACTTTCTTTTTAATCAATTGATTAACAAAAACATAATTGACATAACTCTTTTTAAAGAAATAGTCTCAGCACTTTACAAAGAAAATTATATTAATGGCGATAAATTAAATACACTACTAAACATGCTACTTCAAATGCAGAACATCAATGGCAGTATTGATTTAAGAATTGCATATTTACTAACAGCTGAAATTCCATTTGATGAAAAAAACATTACCAAATTACTAGCACACTACGCCAAAGAAAAAAATTCTGACTTAATTTTAAATATATTGCTTAAAATAGATCAAAAAGAGTTGACACACTTTAACCATGCAATGAACATATTTATTTCAAAATCAACTCATGCTGAATTTTTAAAGGGAATTGAAATGCTTTATTCTGCTAAAAAATTTAACTTACCAACAGCACCGATATCAGAAAACAATAAATCACAAGCGCGTTACTTAGCAATTCATTGGTTAAAAATTCATTTAAAAAAAACAAATAAAATTGAAGATGTCATAGCAACTTATGAAAAAATAAAAAGGGATTTTGAAAAATTGTCTTACTTATCAAAAAGGCGAAATTATGCTTCTTTTTCATTTTCAAGACATGAATTTAATGGATACAAAGTATCCAAAACATTTGCAACAATCATCAAAATACTAAAAATAAAAGCGCTGGAATCGACAAAACAATCAACTATTGAAGGTCTTTCGTCAGAACAAAATACGAGCTTACATAAATTATTAAATGAAAAACGATCTGGCTGGGGAACAGCATTGTTTTCTACAGAAACATATTCAGCTTGTTTATTTAAAAAAATACAAAATCCAAAGCATAAACAAACAATTAGAAAATCACTGAATAATGAATTTGAAAATTCAATGCGGTATTTGAATAAAACAGCGGGATAATCACTTCATTAAATTAAATGAAATCGTTGAAACAGGAAACTGTCCTTGTGCCATTATCCACAATTGCTGTCCACGCTCACCGGCACTGTTACTCACTCCTTGCTTCACGCGCCAACAACTCAGCCAACACTGTTTGTGGGGAACGGTTTTCATAAAGCACCGCATAAACTTGTTCAGCAATTGGCATCAATACTTTATTTTTTTGTGCCAATAAATAAAGCTGCTTCGCATTGTAATAACCTTCAACCGATTCTCCAATGTCTGCTAATGCTTTTTGAACAGGCTCACCCTGCCCGATTGATAAACCAAAACGCCGGTTGCGTGATTGATTATCCGTGCATGTTAAAACCAAATCACCTACACCGGCTAAACACATGGCCGTTTCAGGCAAACCACCGAGAACAGTGCACAAACGTGACATTTCAGATAAACCACGCGTGATTAATGCACATCGTGTATTAGAAGCAAAACCCATGCCATCAGAAATGCCGACAGCAATGGCCATCACGTTTTTAACAACCCCACATAATTGCACACCAATAAAATCATTATTCAGATATACACGAAAACGATCATTGTGAAAACGCTTAACCAGTGACGTTAAAAAATCATGATTATTTCCCGCTAAACTCACCGCCGTCGGCAAGTTCAATACCACTTCTTTTGCAAAGCTGGGGCCCGCCAAAATCGCAATTGGCGTCGCTGAAGAAAATACATCAAAAACAATTTGATGCAAAAAACCACTTGTTTCTGGATCCAATCCTTTCGTACCCCACACAAATCGAACTGTGGATGGCACCATTGATTTTAGGCGTGTTAATACAGTGCGAAATGCATGGCTTGGCACAACCAAACAAATATCAGTCACTGAGCACACCGCATCTTCTAAATTCATTTCAATTTTCAAAGAATCAGGGAAAGCAACGCCTAAAAAACTGCGCTCAGCTTGCATCGCAGCTAATCGCTTCGTATCGTGATCCCACAGACGTACTGCTTGACCATTACGTGCCAATAAAAAAGCAAGCGCAGTACCCCACGCGCCTGCGCCGAGTACCGCAATGGGTGAAGAGTTGTTGTCCATAACATTATCCTATTATTAGTGCTTAGCTTCTTTTTGAGATTGCTCGTATAGCGCATCAAAATTCACTGGTGCTAAATATAACTGTGGGAAACCAGCACGCATAACAGCGTCTGAAACCACTTCTCTTGCAAAAGGATACAAAATATTCGGGCAATAACTGCCGAGCATATGGCGTGATTGCTCATCATTAAATCCTTTCATTGCAAAAATACCCGCTTGCTTTACTTCCACTAAGAAAGCGACTTTCTCTTTTAATTTAACGGTAACAGTAACCGTTAAAACCACTTCACGAACCCCTTCTTCTAATATCAAACTCGCATCTGTTGCCAAATCCATATGCAATTGTGGCTCCCAGGGTTCTAAAAAACTTTTCGGACTATTCGGTGTTTCAAGCGATAAATCTTTAACATATAAACGTTGAATCGCAAATTCAGGGCCTTGCTGTTCGGTAGGTTTGATCGGGGTTGGTTCTGTCATGGTGTTTTCTCCTAGTGATAAAAAATATTAATTAATCAGTTAAATTGTACTTATGTAAACGCAGTAAATTCGCTTTGCTCTTCCACTCGCTAACGCTCGGGGCTCTGAGATTATTTCAATAAAACATCTAATTTTCCGGCTTTGTCGAGTTCATATAAATCATCACAACCGCCAATGCCGAGGTCATTAATAAAAATTTGTGGCACTGTTCTGCGGCCTTCTGCACGCATCAACATCATTTCTAAATCTTTTGGATTTTCATCTACTTTTATTTCGATATACGTAAGCGCTTTATGATCCAATAATTGTTTTGCTTTAACACAATAATGACAGGTTTTTTTGGTGTAGATTTCGATCTTGGGCATGGGATGTTTGCTCGCATTATATTATTGTATATACAACCTACGCACTTACTCGTTCGCTAGCGCTCACACGTGCGTGCTTCTGTGCTACATTCACTAGCTTATCGCGCATCACTTGTTGCACTCGCTGGCGCTCGTTTCACGCGCGTCTCCGTATCGCTACTTCTTGGTTACGGGCATATTCGCTGCTGTCCACGCATCCATTCCGCCTTTCAAAGAAGCAATTTTTTCAAATCCGGCTTTTTTTAAACGCATAGCAATCGCGCCTGTTTTCAAACCCATAACATCAATCAAAATCAATTGACGTTGGCGAAAAGGCGCTAATTTTTCCTGTTTCAAATCAAACTCAGCCAGCGGGAAATTTTTTGCGCCAATAATATGGCCTGCACGAAATGCTGCTGTATCACGCAAATCAACCAATACCGCTTCTTCGCGATTAATTGCATGCGTAACGCCTGCAGGCGTTAATTGCAAGCCACGTTCATTTTTACTTCTGACTTCTTCAAGAAATATTAAAATCGTTATTATTACAAGGGCGCTCGAAAGCTGCCAATGTTTTATCACAAATACACTAATTTGATGTAACATATATTTTCTCTAATTGATAATTTGGCAACAGTATACAACATCATGACAAAAAAACCATTCGCATTAATCATTCTTGATGGCTGGGGCTATCGCGCTGAAAAAAAACACAACCCAACCCGTGCGGTTGTTACACCAACAATTGATCACTTGTTCTCCGATTATCCCCATTTGCTAATTGAGGCCTCAGGTGAAGCAGTTGGTTTACCGGAAGGACAAATGGGCAACTCTGAAGTGGGTCACTTACATATTGGCGCTGGCCGTAAAGTGCCACAAGATTTAGTGCGCATTAACAATGACATTAAAAATAAAAATTTTTTTGAAAACTCCATTCTGCTAAAAGCTATTCAAATAGCAATACATAACAATAAAGCCGTGCATGTTTTAGGTCTATTATCAGACGGCGGAGTACACAGTCACATTGATCATATTCATGCTTGCCTTCAATTGATGGAACAACACGGCGTTACACATTATTTCCACGCCATTATGGACGGGCGTGACACGCCACCACAATCAGCATTGAATTATATTTCAAAGAAGGGAGATATCTTGAAAATCGCCAGCGTCTGCGGAAGATATTTCGCTATGGATCGCGATAAACGCTGGGACCGCACGCAAAAAGCCTATGATTTACTGACACTCGGAAAAGCAGATTACAGAGCAAGCTCTGCCATTGATGCTATAAAACAAGCTTACGCGCGCGGCGAAAAGGATGAATTTATTTCACCCACGCTCATTAATCCGAATGCAATTATTAACGATGGCGATATCATTATTTTTATGAATTTTCGTGCTGACCGCGCAAGACAACTAACGCTTGCTTTCATTGAAAAAAATTTTAAAGCATTCAACCGTGAAAAAATAATAGCACTCACTGAATTTATTACATTAACTGATTATTTAGATGATCCCAAAATGGCTGTTGCCTACCCTCCCTTAACCATTCAAAATACACTCGGTGAATTTTTATCAAAAAATAATTTAGTCCAATTGCGATTGGCAGAAACAGAAAAATACGCACATGTTACTTATTTTTTAAATGGGGGTATTGAAACACCTTATAAAAATGAAAATCGACTATTAATTCCCTCACCCAAAATTGCAACCTATGATTTACAACCTGAAATGAGCGCTGTTGCTGTCACTGACGCTTTTGTTTCAGCAATTGAAAGTCATCAATATGATGTCATTATTTGTAATTATGCAAATCCAGATATGATCGGCCATACTGGTATACAAAAAGCGGCCGAAAAGGCGGTTTCTGTTATTGATCATTGTTTAGAACAGGTTATATCCGCATTGAAAAAAGAAAATGGTGAAGCACTTATTACCTCAGATCATGGTAATATTGAGCTCATGTTTGATGAAAAAACAGGGCAACCGCATACCGCACACACAACGAATCTGGTTCCGCTCATTTATGTTGGCAGACCAGTAAAAACAATTAAAACAACAGGTGCGCTTGATGACGTCGCTCCCACATTGCTGTATTTAATGGGATTGAAAAAGCCTGATGAGATGACGGGCGAGAGTTTGCTGTCAGTGTATTAAAAACATGCGCGCAAAATAAAAACGAAGTAGCAACAAAAGAATTTACTTATGCTTTCAAAAAAAATATTACTTACCCTCACTCTCACCCTCACCCTACCTTCATTCGCTGACAAGAACACAGCTGTAAAATTAAATAACCTCAACAAAAACATTGCCTCCATTCAAATTGACTTAAATCAATCGACTCTTAAAAAATCGCAATTGCAGGATGCACTAGCACAAACTGAAACAACAGAAGGCCAAATTAACCAAAAACTCACCCTGCTTCAAAAACAATTAACCGCTCAGCAAAATAAAATACAACAACTAAAACAACAAGCCGTCCCATTGGCCAATGCCAAAAATCAAAATCACATTTTACTCAAACAACAAATTCGTGATGCCTATTTATTCAGTCAACAACCTGCAGTGAAGTTATTATTATCACCTGATGATGTGATACAAACACAACGTACTTTAATGTATTTTCATTACATTACGACTGCACAAGTTAAAACAATGACGCAATTACAAAATTCTTTGTTGGCTTGTCAGAAAAACCAACAGGCTATACAAAAACAATATTCAAAATTATTGTTATTAAAACAAAAACAATTAAAAAACCAACAGGCATTAAAGGAAGCGCAGGCACAGCGTCAACAATTAATTCAAGCAATTAGTCAGCATATTCAAACCAATAGTGAACAATTAAAAAGATTATTGAAAAATAAACATCAACTTGAGTCCACTATCCGGCAATTAAATACGTCCGCTTCAAAACAAAAATTTATGAGTAATAAACCTTTTTCACAATTACGCGGAAAATTACCCTGGCCAACACAAGGTCGCATTGTCCATGCATTTGGTGCACAAATCAGTCAGAGTGAGTTAACATGGGATGGCACCGTTATTGCAGCACCCCAAGGGCAGTCTATTAAAGCGATTGCATCGGGCCGAGTTATTTTTGCCAAGTGGATGGCAGGCTATGGTTTATTATTAATAATTAATGATGGTAATGGCTATATGACTCTATATGGACGTAATCAAACATTATTAACAACGGTTGGTGATACGGTCAAAGCTGGTGATGAAATAGCCACAGTTGGAAAGTCGGGTGGCTTTTTATACCCTTCACTCTATTTTTCAATTCGACATAATGGGCAAGTGGTGAATCCAGGTGGATGGTGTCATTAAATTTGCTGCCGCAAAACCGCCCCCTTTTTCAAAGGGGGTAATATACTTTAAAAGGACTTAACAATGATCTCAAAAAAACTATTACTCATCCTCACCCTCTCATTGTCACTCACCGCTTTCGCCGACAACGAAACCACCAATGGCGTTTCGCAAGCCCAAATCGATCGCTTAACCAAAGCAATTAGCATTATCCAAAAAAATTATATTAAAAAAATGGACGATAAAATTTTAATGAATAACGCAATTAATGGCATGGTTTCACATCTTGATCCCCATTCTGCTTATCTTGATAAACAGGAAATGACAAATTTAGAAACGACGGTTTCTGGAGAATTTGTTGGCATTGGCGTTGAATTGACAACCGAACACAATATGCTACGTGTAATTAGCCCCATCAATGGCAGCCCCGCTGCAAAAGCCGGATTAAAGCCCGGCGATATAATTATTAAAATAAATAACAGACTTATTCAAGATATGACAACCAATGAAGCCATTAATTACATTAAAGGAAAACCAGGCACAACAGTTACCCTCAGTATTCAACGAAAAGGAATAGCTAAATTACTGGTTATCCCTATTGTGCGTGAGGTCGTTAAAGTAAAAGCTATTACCGCTAAATTATTAGCGCCGGGTTATGGTTACGTTCAATTATCCGTTTTTCAAGGTCCCGTTGTTGCACAATTACGTCAAGCAATCACACAGTTAACAAATGAATCTCAAGGCCAATTACATGGCTTAGTGTTGGACTTACGTAACAATCCCGGTGGCTTACTCGACGTAAGCGCTGATGTTGTTGATTTATTTTTAGATAAAACTAAAACAAATAAATACCATGATTTAATTGTTTATACAAAAGGTCGCGTACCTGATTCAAGCGTTTCATTTAAAGCCCGTAACAACGATATTATTCCGCATGTTCCATTAATCGTATTAATTAATGGCGGGTCTGCTTCTGCTTCTGAAATTACAGCGGGTGCATTACAAGATTACAAACGTGCCATTATTATGGGCACGCGCAGTTTTGGAAAAGGCTCTGTGCAAACCGTTATTCCAATAACGAATGACACGGGATTAAAATTAACAACAGCTTTGTACTACACACCTGCCGGCCGCGAAATTCAAGCACGCGGTATTAGACCAGACGTTGTCGTACAAGAAATGTCAGTCGACTCAAAACAAAGCAATGGTGGGCTAGATTTTGGTGAAGCCAATTATGATAATCACATTAAAAATCACACTAATATTGCTGAAGAAAATGCGAATAAGGAACAACAAAAATCCGTGTTGGCATTAGCGAAAAGTGATTATCAATTGTATGAGGCATTGGTAATGTTAAAGGGTATGCATGCGATGAAGTAAGTGATCTCGCCATGAAAATCCAGTAGAATACACAAAAAGTAATTGGAGATACCTCGGTTGAAAAAAGAGCTGCCTATCGGCATCCCCACATTGGGTGAAATTGTCAATTACAATCGTGTTTACATTGATAAAACACCTTTTATTAGCAAATTAATGACGGGCAAATATTATTTTCTCTCGCGTCCTCGTCGTTTTGGTAAAAGTTTATTTTTGGATACATTAAAGCAGGCTTTTTTAGGCAATAAATCTTTATTTAAAGGTTTGCACCTGGAAAATAATTGGAATTGGGATAAAACTTATCCGGTAATTCATATCAGTTTTGCCAGTGAAACGCATAATGTGAATTTTCTCGAAAAAAATATGCATAGTATCTTAAATGAAAGTATTAAATCATTTGAATTGCATACTATTTTAGATGAGGAACTGATTAATACAAAATTTAAATTATTAATAGAACAACTGTCTTCAAAATATAACCAACAAGTCGTTATTTTAGTCGACGAATATGACAAACCCATTTTAGATAACCTTGAAAATTCTGACAATGCTGCTTATGCGCGTAGCTTACTAAAAAGTCTTTATTCTGTGATTAAAGATTCCGATCAATATCTTAAATTTGTATTCTTAACGGGCGTTTCAAAATTTAGCAAGGCTGGGTTGTTTAGTGGATTAAATAATTTGAACGATATTACGTTAGATGCGCAATACGCTGATATCTGTGGTTACACTCAAGCTGATTTAGAAAGAGAATTTTCAGATTACCTGATTGAGGGAAAAGTTGATAAAGCAAAATTAAAACGCTGGTATAACGGTTATAATTTTTCAGGATCTGAAGCCCAAAAAGTATATAATCCTTTCGATATTTTGCTTTTTTTTAACAAGGGTTTTCAATATAGGGACTATTGGTTTGAAACAGGTAACCCCCAATTTCTCATTAAATTAATTCAAAAAAACAAATATTATTTTCCGAATATGGAAGGCGTGATAATCAAAGAAAATATGCTATCAAGTTTTGATTTGGATAATATTTCTCTACCTGTATTATTATTTCAAACTGGCTATTTAACGATTAAAAGCATCACAACGCTGGGTACACAGTTTGCTTATGTACTGGGATATCCCAATGCAGAAGTCAAAGCGAGTTTAAATGACAAATTAGCAGCGATTGCAACAACGCCTGAAAGAAAAGAAGCTTTGTTGGGTCGACTCAATGATTGCCTCTTAAGTTCAAATATGAGCGAAATCGGAAACATATTCCAAAGTCATTTTGCTTCCATTCCGCATGATTGGTATCGCAATAACGATATTCAGCATTACGAAGGTTTTTATGCAAGCATTATTTATAGTTGCTTTTGCGCATTGGGTTATACAGTGATCGCGGAAGACAACACCAATACAGGGCAAATGGATTTGGCGGTAATTGTGCCAGACAAAATTTTAATCCTCGAATTTAAGCTCAAAAAAAATGGCGATGCCGCTTCAGCGTTGCAGCAAATTAAAGATAAAAAATATCCTGATAAATATGTTGCGCAAGGAAAACAGATTTATTTACTGGGTATCAGTTTTGATCCAGAAGCACGGAACGTACATGATTTTTTAAGTGAACAGTATAATAATTAAACCTAGTACGCCTTTGCTTCTACATGCTCAGCATATTTTTCCCTACACTGCAATCGGCGCTTTAATCGTTGGTTGCGCGATATAATTTAGAATTTCAAAATCTTCAAATTGATAATCAAACAAAGTTTCGGGTTTACGTCGAATATTTAATGTTGG
>MGXX01000065.1:81762-87494 GCA_001801515.1 Gammaproteobacteria bacterium RIFCSPHIGHO2_12_FULL_38_11 | reverse complement strand
GTGGTACAACGGGTGCTGTTATTGGCGGTGTTGCGGGCGCGGGCGCGGGCGCTTATCTCTCGAAGTAAAGACGCTGATGATCAAGGCAATGCATGACGGAGACGTGATAAATCGCGTCTCTGCAACAGAAAAGGCGGAATAATGACAATAAAACATTGGCCATTGTCTTTTGCCATTGCCCATCGTGGCGCATCCATGCTAGCACCTGAAAATACAATTTCAGCTTTAAAAAAAGCAAAAGACGCTCATGCGCATTCGGTCGAATGTGATATTCAATTAACGCGTGATCACGAAGCCGTTATTTTTCATGATGAAACATTGGCGCGGACAACGAATGGCAGAGGGCGTTTATCAGAAACCATTTTCTCAAAAATACAAACACTGGATGCAGGCAGTTGGTTTTCTACCGACTATAAAAATGAACGTGTGCCGACGTTGGCAGAATGGCTGAAAACAGCGGCATTATTAAAATTAAATTTAAATTTGGAAATTAAATCTACCCGTAAAAAAGAATCAATTGCATTGGCAGAATTATTAATTGATCATTTACAAAAATTTTGGCCTACACATTCAACTTCATTGTTAATTTCAAGCAGTAATCAATTTGCATTAATGCAAGTGGCAGAGCGCGCAAAAAGTTTGCCATTAGGATTAATCACTGAAAAATTATTAACGCAAAAAAATGCAGTCGAATTAATCAATGCCAATATGGTTTCTGTGCATCAGCCGCATCAATTATTAAATCAACAATATATCGACATGCTTCATGCAAATGATTTGCGCGTTTTGGCTTATACAGTGAACGATTTAAATCGCCTACAGGAACTGCAGGCGATGGGAGTTGATGGTATTTTTACGGATAATCACGCTTTATTTGAATGAGAATTATTATGCAACAATTTAATTTATCTGAAACAAAAACGCAATGGGTTGTCTGGACATTGTTATGTTTAATGCCGATTATTGGTATGTGCATTGATCTTGTCGCGCCTTCATTGCCGGCAATTGGGCAAAGCTTTTCTGTTGCTGCTTCTGTTGCTAAAAGCGTTATTTCACTTTATTTACTTGGGTTTGCATTTGGAAATTTTTTATCAGGATTTTTAATTGATTCATATGGTCGACAAAAAATAATTCGCTTAAGCCTATTGGGGTTTATAGTTGCAAGCCTAATGCCAATTTATTTGCACAGCATTACGTGGTTATTATTTGCAAGAATTTTACAGGGATTAACTATTGGTGCTGTTTCCGTTACATTACGGTCTATTTGCGCTGATGTATTACCTCCTGAAAGATTAACTAAGTTAGGCCCTTGGTTTGGCACAATGTGGGGAATAGGTCCGGTCATTGGCCCTGTGATTGGTGGTTATTTACAGGTTTATTTTGGTTGGCAAGCCGGTTTTTATTTTTTTGCCATTATAACATTAATTGCTTTTATTGTTGTTTTTATCGTTGTTCCCGAAACACATTTTAATCGTCATCCTTTGCGTATCGTTAGTATTAAAAATAACATAACCGAAATTCTAAAAAATCACGTGTTTATTGGTATTACAGCTTTGATGGGATTAAGCTATGCGTTAATGATTTTATTTAATGTTTCGGGCCCTTTTTTAATTCAAACAACGTTGCATTATTCGCCTATATTTTTTGGGCATATCGCGTTATATCTAGGCGTTGTTTTTGTATTAGCGACTTTTTTAGGGCGCTATTTATTAAAAGCACACACGGTGGAAAAAATATGGTTAATAGCTATTAATGTATCATTGTTAGTTGGCATTATTGCTGTCATTGTCAGTTATTTTTTTAAAGACAGTGTGATATTAACAACGTTAATTACAGCCTTAATGTTTATTTCCTGTGGTGTCGTTTTTCCGATATCGCTTGGAAAAGGATTGTCCTTGTTTCGACATATCGCAGGAACAGCAACAGCGGTGATGTATTTGGTGAATATTTCTATTAGCAGTATCGTGGCTTATTTTGCAGGGTTTGTTGATATGACGAGTTTGGTGCCGTTGGCGTGGATGTATTTATTTTTAGTGTTTGTGATTGCGATTTTGTATTGGACGGTGCTGAGGAAGTCATAATTACCCCGATCACTTTAATGTTTCACGCAAACTTACCTGAAAAACACGGTATTGCCAATAACGATTTTGCTTGATATCTTTTGCTTCATTCGTTTTATGAGTACTTCACATACACATTTTTTTGTGTATAATTTAATGGATGATGAAAAATGGGTATGAAGACGTATCAAAGTAAGGAATTAATGAGGTTGCTTAAAGAAGATGGATGGTATCTAAATAGGGTGAGAGGCAGTCATCATCAGTTCAAACATTCGAATAAAAAGGGATTGGTAACCATTCAGCATCCCGTTAAAGATTTATCAGGTTTTATAGTTAATAGTATTTTTAAGCAAGCAGGATGGAAATAATATGTCAGTGACTTACGTTGCATTGGTACACAGAGCTAAAAAAAAGGGTGCTGATTATGGTGTGATTTTCCCCGATTTCCCTGCTTGTGTTTTTGGTGGCAAAAGCATGAATAAGGCGCTTGAGAATGCGAGGGATGGCATTATTTTTCATATTGAAGGTATGCTAGATGAAGGTGAAATATTGCCAGAACCTACTGATTTAGAGTTAATTGAAAAAAATCCAGATTATAAAAAAGCCATTCCTTCCTTAATTCGTGTTGTTATGCCAACGGGTAATTTGAAACGAATTAATATTTGTATGGATGCAGGTTTAATTAGTGAAATTGATGAGGCTGCTAAAGTATTAGGTAAAAAT
Organism: Gammaproteobacteria bacterium RIFCSPHIGHO2_12_FULL_38_11; assembly: GCA_001801515.1. The sequence continues at coordinate 84,711 of MGXX01000065.1, read as the reverse complement.
CGTTCTGAATTTTTGGCTGACGCAGCAAAACAGATGATTGCCTAATAGCTATCACAGTACAAATCATATTAAAATGTAAAAATGACTTAATAATAGGTGACACCCATGCGCGAATCCAATCCCTTATTATCTTCAATCTCAGACTGGTTTCGTCGAAATTTTTCTGACCCTGCGACAGTGGGTTTGTTTTTCACTGTGCTTTTTATGCTGTTATTCCTTGAGTTTTTTGGGCATTTTTTTATGCCCGTGTTAATTAGTATTGTACTTGCCTATTTATTATTGTCTGTAGTTCGTTTATTACAACGCTGTCGTTTCCCACATTTTTTAGCTGTTATCGTCGTTTTTTCAGTTTTTATCGGATTAGTTGTTTTTGCTTTAGTGTGGCTTTTGCCAATTGTCGTGCGTGAACTACAGAATCTGGCAAATGAGTTACCAATGGCTTTTTCGCATGGACATCAGTGGATGACGATATTAATGCAAAAATACCCTGCTATTTTTGCTGATCCGCATTTTCAGCAATCTATTTCATTTTTACAAAACGAAGTGTCGCACGTAGGACAATTGACGGTGAAACATGTTTGGACATTGATACCAAGCTTAATTACCGTAGTGCTTTATTTTATTTTAGTGCCGCTATTGTTATTTTTCTTTTTAAAAGACAGTCGTAAGATCGTGCATTGGTTTACGCAATTTCTACCCAAAAATCGTAGCTTGGTAATGAATGTATGGCAGGATGTGAATCAAAAAATTGGCTGTTATGTGCGTGGTCGTGTGATTGAGATATTAATCGTTGGCTCACTGTCGTGTATTACTTTTGCATTACTCAGAATGGAATATGCCATGTTAATGGGCGTGCTGGTTGGCTTGTCTGTGATTATTCCTTACATCGGTGCTGTGTTGGTGACTGTCCCTGTTTTTATTATCGCGCTATTGCAGTGGGGAATTGCACCCCCTTTTTTATATTTAATGATTAGCTATACGGTGATTATTTTAATTGATGCTAATGTGATTATTCCCTTGTTGTTTTCTGAAACGATGGATTTACATCCTGTCGTGATTATTCTATCTGTATTGGTATTTGGTGGAATATGGGGATTTTGGGGGGTGTTTTTCGCGATTCCCTTGGCAACAGTGGGGGACGTGATCTTGCGAAATTGGCCGAGAGAGGGTTGTGATATTTGATATCACTCCCCACCCAACATCCCACCAGCTGCACCCAACATTTCTTCTTTCACTTTCTCAATTTTTTTTGCACCATCATTAATGGCAGCAGCAATCAATTCCAGAAGAATGGCTTTGTCTTCTTTTAAAATATCATCATCAATCATGACATCAAGCGCATAACCTTGTGCATTAAATTTAATTTGTATCACCCCAGCGCCAGACTCGCCAGTCACTTCAATTTTTGCCAATTTTTCTTGTGCTTCAGACATCATTTCCTTTATTTTGCCTGCATTTTTCATCAGATTTGCAATATTGCCTAAATTAAATTTGTCACCGAACATAAAAACCTCATTATGAAAAAATAATACGTGAATAAAACGCGTGGGATAAAGTACTGCCATCTAAATATTCTAATTCACCCCCCATGGGCACACCATGAGCGATACGTGTGCATGTCATTTTACGGGTATCAATTAGATTTGCAATATATTGTGCGGTGGCTTTTCCCTCAATTGTTGGATTGGTTGCCAAAATAACTTCTTGGATGGGTTCTTCTTTCAGTCGCGTTAATAACTGCGGTATGCCAATATTATCAGGTGAAATGCCATCAAGCGGTGATAAGTGTCCATGGAGCACAAAATAAACGCCTTGAAAAGCATGTGTTTGTTCTAAGGCAATCACATCCGAAGGGCTTTCAACGATACATAATAATGTATGATTGCGCTTTGGGTTGCTGCAAAGGGAACAGACAGTCTGCTCTGTGAATTGACGACATCGCTGACATTGCCCAACAGATAAAACAGCCTGCTTTAAGGCATCGGATAATGTTTTTGCTTTTTCTTTACCCGACACAGTTAACAATTGATACGCCATGCGTTGTGCCGATTTGGGGCCAACACCTGGCAATGCGCGCAGGGCGTCGATCAATTGTTTTGTGAATGGGCTGAACATAAACTCCTATTGAGGCAAAAATATATTTAATACACTCGCTGGCGCTCGTTTCGTGCGTGTCTCCGTGTTGAATTCACTAGTCTTTCGATTCGTCGTCGGTTTTCGGCATCGATAAATTTTTAATTTCGTCTGGAATCTGCATTTGTTGCAGCAATTCCATTGTTTTACTTTGTGTTGCTTCTTGTATTTTTTTAACAACATTTTCCCAGGCTTCTCGAATGCGTAATTTAAATTCTTTCACGCCACCTTGTAATGCTTTATCTGTAAACTCGATATCAACAAAAGCATAAGTGGCTGTCATGATGATTTTTACGGTTTTATCCGCTGATTCGCCGCTAACTGTGATGTCGGCTAGATTTTTATATGTGGATTGCATTTGATTTTGCATGTCCATAATGCTGGTTTGAATGTCTGAAAGTAGCTTGTTATCTGTCATAGGGTTCTCCAAAGGTTATTTTAAAGGCGCTACGCTGCCTTCAACTAGTTTAGCATCAAATGTAGCAACAATCCGTTGAACCGTAGGGTCAACAGAAATCGCCTTTTTTGCTGATTGTGTATTTGCATCATGCACACGTTCTGTAATAGCGGCAGGCGTTTCCAGTGTCGTTTCTTTGTGTTTTTCAATCGTAATTGAGACCGTAATTTGCTGACCTTTTTGTTCTGCAAACGCTTCTTGAATGCGTTGCGAGTGCTTTACGTTGAGTAAGGCTGCATATTTAGGCTGTATTGTTAGGTGTAATGTCGTTCCTGTCAATTCTTTAAGGCTGCAATGCTGGGCCAGTGCTAAAGTGGGGCCAGTGAGTTTCAGTTCAGGGAGAAGGGTGTTCCAATTGT